>JBQCCT010000070.1:0-4439 GCA_051961955.1 Solirubrobacterales bacterium | reverse complement strand
GGCAGAGTAAGCCGCGGTATGCCCTACACCGACCTGCTCCGCGTCAGCGTCTTCATCACCGCCGCCGAGGCCACCGCGCTCGGGGCGATCGCCGCCTTCGCCGCCAACCGCGAAGGCAACGCCACGATCATGCTCGTCGCCGCCGCCTGGTGGCTGGTCTCGCTCGCGGTCGGCATCTACCTCGGCCGCCCCGCGCGCGCCGCCGACGACGTCCGCGGCGCCCTCGCCCGCGCCCGCACCGCCACCTCGCTGCCGGACCAGAGTCCGGCCCGGATCGCCTTCGTCCGCCTCTGGCCGATCGCCTTCACCGCGATCGCCGCCGGCGTCCTCGGCGTCTTCTTCCCCGGCGTCGCCGTGATCGGCGCCGGCTACGCCCTGATCGTCTCCCTCGCCTGGCACACCCGCGAGGCAGCCGTGCTCGGGATCGAGAGCCGCGACGGCGTCAAGTTCTACGTCGTCCCCAGCCCGGCCCTGCGCCCGATCGAGCTCGTGCGTACGCCGGGGCTGCGCAGCGACCATTTGGGTGCGGCCTAGCCGCAAATCGTCCGCTTGCTGACCCGAGCGGGTGACAT
This sequence comes from Solirubrobacterales bacterium, assembly GCA_051961955.1. GTDB lineage: Bacteria > Actinomycetota > Thermoleophilia > Solirubrobacterales > 70-9 > VAYN01. The sequence goes on along the minus strand of JBQCCT010000070.1, from coordinate 3,867 downwards.
ATGCTTTATTTTCCTTGACTAATCTTCATCCTCCCTGTTAGGTACGCCTTGTTCTACCCCGCGCCTCTCTCGCGCAAAAACAAGGAGGAGTGAATGACGTATCTAAGACTGTTCGGGCTCGCCGCCATCGCGGCGGCGGCCCTGATGGCGTTTGCCGGAGCCGGTACCGCATCGGCGACGGTCATCTGCAAGACAGCACCGACCGCCGGCGTATGCCCGGAAGGATGGGCCTATCCGGCTGGGACGGAAGGAACCGCCAGTTCCACCAACAGCTTGGTACTCGCAGCCAGCGGATTTACGTTGGACACATGCACGGGATCCACGGTCAGCAGCAGCATCAAAAACGCCGGCGGCGCCACCAGCACAGTGACCAGCACCCTCTCAACCCTAACCCTCGGTGTATGCACGAACGAAACGCGCGTACTAAATCCTGGCTCAGCCGAACTTCATTGGATTTCAGGTACTAACAACGGCACACTCACAACAATAGGCACCGAAGTGACAGTCAAAACTGTCTTTGGCAGCTGTATCTACACCGTCGCGGATGCGGGCACCACCGTCGGAGGAAATCCAGGGACCTTGACGATCAATACGCATCCCAAACTACTCAGCGGTCCATGTCCCGCCGAATCAACGCTTACGGGCGCCTATGTCGCCACAAGCCCAAAAAACGCGTGGGTCGCGGAAAGGTAGACGGGGAGACGAGCTAACTCACGTGCGTGATGACGGGGCCGCACCTACCCGCGGCCCCGTCGCTACTTCAGCAGCTTCTTGAACTGCGGCCACGTCCGGGTGTTGGCGACGTCGGCGGCAGTGAGCCAGGCGCGGCGGGCGGTGGCTACGGCGTAGGCCATGTTGTCGAGGGTGTCGACGCCGTGGGCGTCGGTGTTGAGGACGATCTTCACCCCGGCTTCGGCGGCGAGGCGGGCGTGGGCGTCGGAGAGGTCGCGGCGGTTGGGGTTGCCGTTGATCTCGATCATCGTGCCGGTGCGGGCCGCCGCCTCGGCGACCGCCTCGACGTCGACGCCGTAGGGCTCGCGACGGCCGATCAGGCGGCCGGTGAGATGGCCGATGCAATCGACGTCCGGGTTCTCGATCGCCGTCAGCACCCGTTCGGTCATGTGTTTTTCGGAGACGTTGAAAGAGGTGTGGACGCTGGCGACAACCCAGTCGAGCGCCTCGACCAGGTCGTCTGGGTAGTCGAGGGCGCCGTCGAGGCCGATGTTGATCTCCGAGCCGGCGAGCAGGCGGAAGCCGCGCTTGCCCTTGTTCCAGGCCCGCACCTCCTCGATCCGCTCCCAGAGCCGCTCAGCGGTGACGTGGTCGCCGAAGCCGTGACTGGCGGAGTGGTCGGTGATCGCCAGGTAGGCGTAGCCCCGCTCGCGCGCCGCCTCGGCCATCTCGTCAAGCGTGTTGCGACCGTCGGAGAGGGTGGTGTGGGCGTGGAGGTCGCCGCGGATGTCGCCCAGCTCGACCAGCTCCGGCAGCTTGCCTTCGCGCGCCGCCTTCAGCTCGCCGCGGCCCTCGCGCAACTCCGGCTCGATGTAGCCGTAGCCGAGCCGCTTGTAGACAGCCACCTCGGTCTCGCAGGTTTCGACCTCGCCGCTCTCGCTCTCGGTGATCCCGTGCTCGGAGACCGAGAGGCCGCGGGCGGCCGCCTCTTCGCGCAGCTGCACGTTGTGGGCCTGGGAGCCGGTGAAGTGCTGCAGCAGGTTGCCGAAGGCGGCGGGCGGGACGATCCGCAGGTCGACGGAGATGCCGTTGTGGGTCTGGGCGTGGACGCCGTTGGGGCCGGGGTTGCCGGCGGCGGCGATCAGCGGGTGCTCGGCGAGGTGCTCGGCCAGCGCCGCCGGCTCCTCGGCGGTGGCGATCAGGTCGATGTCCTTGCAGGTCTCGGCCCAGCGCCGGACCGAGCCGGCGACCTCGACCCGCTGTGCGACCGGGTGCTCGCGCAGCGCCGCGGCCAGTTCCTCGGCCACCGGTTTCACCTTCGAGAGCAGCAGGCGTCCCGGCCCCTGGCCCGGCTCGCCGAGCCGCTCCAGCGCGGCGAGGATGTTCTCCTCGGCCTTCGGCCCGAGCCCTTTGACGTGGCGGATCTTCTCCGCCTCGGCGGCGGCCTTGAGGTCCTCCATCGAGCAGATCTCAAGCTCCTCGAACAGGCGCCGCGCGGTTTTCGGGCCGACGCCGGGGACGCGCGTCACCTCGATCAGGGTCGGCGGGAACTTCGCCTTCAGCTTCACCGCGGCGGGGATCTCGCCGGTCTCGAGCAGCGCGTCGATCTTCTCCGCCAGCGTCTTGCCGACGCCGGGGACCTCGGTCGCCCGCCCCTGCGCCGCCAGCTCGGACACCGAGACCGGGCTCTCGCGGATCGCCTTGGCGGCGGTGCTGTAGGCGAGGACGCGGTATTTGACGGCGCCGTCGAGCTCGTAGAGGACGCCCAGCTCTTCCAGCGCGGCGGCGATTTCTGCGTTGGTCACGAGAGCAACCTACCCGGCGCGAGCGCGAGGATCTTTAGGTTCGTTTGGGTTAGCGGAATAGCATCGGGGCGATGACTGATGTGCACGGTGGCACCGCCTGGGTGGTTCTGCCGACTTACAACGAGGCCGAGAGCCTGGAGCCGCTGGTCGAGGCCGTCCGCGCCAAGCTGCCGCCGTCGGCGCAGGTGCTGATCGTCGACGACAACTCCCCCGATGGAACCGGCCAACTGGCGGATGCGATCGCCGCGCGGCACGAGAACGTCCACGTCCTCCACCGCCCCTGCAAGGAGGGTCTCGGCCCCGCCTACATCGCCGGCGTCCGCGAGGCGCTGGAGCAGGGCGCGAGCCTGATCCTGGAGATGGACGCCGACTTCTCCCACGACCCGGCCTACCTGCCGCGGCTGCTGGAGGCGGCCGGGCACGCCGATGTGGTGCTGGGCTCACGCTATGTAGACGGCGGCGGGGTGAGCGAATGGGGGGCGTTGCGGCGGGCGATCAGCCGCGGCGGCAGCTCCTACGCGCGCCGGGTGCTGGGACTCCCGGTCCGCGATCTCACCGGCGGTTTCAAGTGCTTCCGCCGCGAGGTGCTGGAGGCGATCGACCTCGATTCGATCGGCGCCCGCGGCTACGCCTTTCAGGTGGAGATGACCTACCGCGCGGTCCGCTACGGCTTCAAGGTCGTCGAGGTGCCGATCATTTTTCGCGAGCGCCGGGTAGGGAGGTCGAAGATGGACCTCTCGATCGTGGCCGAGGCCGTTTGGCGCGTACCCCTGCTGCGCTTTGGGCGCGGCTCGGTCGAGGGGGCTCCATCCACCGAGCAGGGCTCTGGACAACGTCGCTATACTTTCTGAAGTATTGAGCTGCTGAAACTTCGACCGGGAGACCGATATCAGTGACTGGCAAATTGACGGACGTAACCGACGCCACCTTCAAAAGCGACGTGCTCGAGGCCGAGGGGCCTGTGCTCGTCGATTTCTGGGCGCCCTGGTGCGGCCCGTGCCGCGTCGTCCACCCGGTCCTCGAGGAGATCGACGGCGAGCGCGACGACCTCAAGATCGTCTCGATCAACGTCGACGAGAACCAGCAGACGGCAGCCCATTACGAAGTCCTCTCGATCCCGACCATGATCCTCTTCAAGGACGGCGCGATCGCGAAGAAAATCGTCGGCGCGATGCCGAAGCGTCGCCTCGAGGCTGAGCTGGAGCCGGCGCTCGCCTAACCCGAGCGCCGCTCTCCCCCATGCCGTTCGTTCACGTCCACTGGTACGAGGGCCGCTCCGACGAGCAGAAGGCCGAGATCGCCAAGCGCATCGAAGCGGCTCTCATCGAGGTCGCCGGCGTCTCCCCCGACCACTGCTGGATCAAGTTCTCCGACTCCAAGAAGTCCGACT
>JBQCCT010000069.1:0-24042 GCA_051961955.1 Solirubrobacterales bacterium | reverse complement strand
CTCACTTGGATCGGATCAAGTAAAGAATGCCCAAGGAATCAGCGAAGACCGCCTACGACCGCCTCGCACCGATTTACGACGAGTACACCGCCCAGAACGATTATGAGATCTGGGTCGGGGAGGCGCTCCTGCCCGAGCTGGAGCAATATGGACTGCAGACCGGCTGGGCGTTGGATGTCGGCTGCGGCACCGGCCGTGCCTTTCCCCCGCTCTTGGAACGGGGCTGGCAAGTGGTCGGCTGCGACCTCTCGCCCAGAATGCTTGCCGAAGCCAAGCGCAAATACGGCTCTTGCGTCCAACTTTTCGAGGCTGACGGGCGCGAACTCCCGGTGGTCAGCCCCGGACCTGGTCTCCCCACGAAGGAGGCTTTCAATCTGGTCATCATGATCAATGACACCGCCGCCTACATGACTGGCGACGGGGACTTGGAACGAAGCTTTGGGGGCATTCGGCCCAACCTCAATTGCGACCATGGGCTATTCCTCTTTGATACCAACACGCTGGCGACCTATCGGGAAGCATTCACCTTAGGCATTGTGCAGCAGACCGCAAGAGGTCGGGAATGGTTCGGCCTGACCGAGGAAGCCAAGCCCGGGATCGTCTACGAAGCCCGACTTTCGGGCCGCGACGTCGAGACCCACCTGCACCGCCAGCGCCATTGGCCGGTCGAACAGATCAGAGAAGCGTTGGAGGCATCCGGCCTCCGCTGCGTCGCCGCCCTCGGTCAACGCGAAGAGGCGGAGCGGATCGTCCTCACCGATACTCCAGACGAGGAGCGAGATCACAAGGTCATCTACATCGCGCGGGCCAGTTGAAGGGCTTCGCCAGGGGAATCCGTGGCCCACTCCGGTTCTCTTCAGCGGTCTCCAGGTGGTATCTGAACCACAGGGGGGGCTTTTGCGCAAACCGAGGATCAAGCGAACGACGGAAGAAATCGAGACGCCGGTCGCCCGGGTCGGGCCGCTCTACGTCCCCGGCGAGACCGGCTGCTTCGCCTGCCAGGAGATCGCCTACCGGCGCGAGTACCCGCTCTTCGACGTCGTCATGGAGCAGCAGCGGGCCAAACCGAGCCCGGCGGCGACGCTCGGCCCCGCCTGCGGCCTGATCGGCGGCCACGTCGCCCTCGACGTGATGCACCTGCTGACGGGGCTGAGCAAGCCCTCGACCCAGGGCGTGGCCCACCTCTACGACCTGCGGACGATGGAGGTGAAACGCGACCCGGTGGTTCCGGAGCCGGACTGTCCGGTCTGCGCGCCTACAGCCTCCCGCTAATCCCGCTCAAATGGTCGATAAAAGGCGATCCCGCATTACAGCCCCAAAGGAGCAGGGAACGCTGGTCTTTTACGGTTCCTCACGCAGGGGCCACGGTTGGTCAGCCAACTCTTTGGTCAAGGCGAATCTCCCCCAGGAGCGCTCTCTATGCCCCAGGGCCATTATGCAGAAATCTGCGTTTGCCCTGCGGATAATCTCGCCAACTTCACGCCTACCTTGGCTATCAACGGCTATCTCCAACCGCGCGAGAGCCCTGACGGCGAAAGCAAAGCCTGTCTCGTCACTTGTCGGCATCGCAGCTTCCAAGCTAGCCGCTCCGGTCACTGCCTACAAGGGTCGTCAAGATCTGAGACGCACTCAGTGGGTTGCGGGATGGTGCGGCAGAACGGGGCTCATCCATCGCTCCGTTGCGGGGCGGACTCGACTACCCCCACAGGCAAATCCAAAGAACGGCTGTCGCTGCGACAGCACGGGGACCCAAGCCGTGGAACGGATACCGCTCCTGGAAAGGGCGGCTAGGAGATGGCGGAGTAGCGAGGACTGAAGGCACGGCCATGTCAAGGCGATCATTCTCCCGAGCACAGATCTCTCCTCCTGGGTGATGACCTGCTCTTGCAAGCGATGGACCTCTCGTCCTGGCTTTCGCTCAACCCCTATATGTCCCTTCCCCTTTGCAGAGCCTCGATTTGAGGCCATAGTCGATTTGGCTCTGCAGTGCCAAATCATTTGCGGCCAGATGGCCGCCAGGGTGTCTTGGCAACGTTGCAATGCGGACACGAAAACGGGCCTGCCGGACACCTAGCGGTCGCCTTTTGAGGCCTGCCGGACGTGTTTTCGGGCCTAGCGGACATGGGCTCCTTGGGGGTGGTGCCGGCTCGCTCTCATCCGAGTAAGAGACGAGCGCGAAATCTTCTTGCCGGATTTCCGCTCCTCAAACGACAGATAGGTAGATGGATGCAGGACGTGCAGACAAATGAGGGCGACAACGGCAGCCGGCGCTATTCGCCTGTGTGCGCGAGTAGTTGTAGACGCCTGGGCCGCTCTCGGCTATCCCAACCTCATCGAGCCGTGGCTCGATGGACGCTCTTCGCGACGCTTGAGGCGTACGTCTCCTTCCGCCTGCCAATCGTCGGGCCGTCGCAAGGGCTCATTTTCGCTTCGCCCGTCGCTTCGCCTGTGGCTTCGTCCGTCCCTTCGCGCCTGCCTGCGCCGGCCGATCGGTCCCCAGGGCCACAAGTGCCGATCCCAGCGCCGTTTGCGGGCCTCGCGCTTTGCCGACATCTCTACGCGCTCTCCGGGTCGAAACATCAAGTCGAACCGTTGCGTCCCGATCGCCCGTGCGATCTCCTTCCTCGCGCCCCTTGCACTCGGCCCCTGCGCTATCGCCTCCGCGCTGGCTCCACAGCGCTTCGGCTCCGAACGACCGCGAGCTCGGAGGCTCGCTTGAGCGACAGCGCCACCGTCGCCGTGCCCGAGGCGACGATCGAGGTCATCGCCTCGATCGGCGAGCACCGTGTCCTCTCCACCGCCCAGGTCCGCGCGATCCACCTCCCGGCTCGCAGCCTGCGGCGCACCCAGCAACTCCTCGCCGACCTGGAGCGGGCGGGGCTGATCTGCCACGTCGAGGCCCGCAGCGCTCCACGGCGGCTGTGGTTCCTCAGCGAGCGCGGCGCCGAGCTCGCGGCCGACTCCGGCGTGCTGCCCGAGCGCCCGAAGCTACTCCGCCCAACGGAAGCAGCCGGGCCGCTTCGGGCGCACACCCTCGCCGTCAACGAGGTCGGGATCGGCTTCCTCAAAGCGGCGCGCAAGCGCGGCGACGACTTCGGGGCGCTCTCCTGGCGCCACGAGGTGGCCCACCCGCTGAGCCGCGGGCGGGGCCGGTCGCGTCGAACGCTGTTCGCCGACGCCGTTCTCACCTACCTGCTCCTCGAGGAGGGGGAGATCGTGATCGAGCAGCGCTTCGTCGAGCTCGACCGCGCCACCCTCTCGGTCGACCGCCTCGTCTCCGAGCTCGCGCGCTACGCCCAGCTTCACAACGCCCGCGACAAAGGCGGCAGGCCGCCCTGGCGCTACCGCTACGCGAGCTTCCCACGGGTCCTCTGCGTCCTCGCCGGCGCCAAGCGCGACGCCCTCGCCCGCAGGCGCAACGTCGCCCTCACCCTGCTTGAACGAGACCCGCTCGTCTCCAGCGACTACGGGCTGGCGATCTCCTTCTGCCTGCTCGACGACCTCAGGCGAATGGGTCCGTTCGCACGGATCTTCCGCCAGATCGGCGAGCCCGATCGAGCGGTCGATTGGCGCGGGAAGGGCGAGGCGCCGGAAAAGCCAATCGACGCCGGCGATCCGGCCCCTGCCGAGAGCGAGGCGGGTGCGCGATGAAGCCAAGGAGAGCGACCCCGGGCTCGGCCCTCTCGGTCAGGGTTCAGGTGCGTGAGGTCTCGGCAGCCAATCTCAGGCGCTGCGGGAGCGGCAGATCGCCGCGCTCGGGCGCCTGCTGCGGCGGGCCGCGATGAGCCCCCGCGAGCAGGGCTCCGCGCCAGGCGGACGAGCCCGTGGTCGACGAAGATCGAGGCGGTAGCTCGGTATGGCTGCGAGCTATACTATCCCAATGTCGAAGGTGGCCAAGGTGATGGTCTCGATTCCCGGCGAGCTGCTGGAGCGGATCGACCGCGAGGCCGGCGAGCGCGGCACCACCCGCAGCGGATTCCTGCAAGAGGCGGCGCGGCGGGAGCTGGGCTGGCCCGACCCCGCGCGAATCGACGCCGCCCTCGATCGCGCTCGCGCCGCCCTGGCCGGGGCGGGGAGCTTCGAGGCGGCCGAACTGATCCGCGCCGAGCGGGAGGCACGCGATGCCCGTGATCGAGGTCGTTAGCGACGCCAACGTCGCCCTCAAGTGGTTCCACGCCGAGGGCGAGGAGGAGGTCGGCGAGGCCCGCGCGCTGCTCGATGCCCACAAGGCCCGGACGGTGGCGCTGAGCGTGCTCGACCTGACCCCTTACGAGGTCGGCAACGCGCTGATGCGCGGCCGGGCTGCAGTCGACGCCGAGCAAGTCGCCACCGTGCTCGAAGCCCTCGCCGAGATCTGCCCGGCGCTGCAACCCCGACCCGAGGAGCTTCGCCGCGCGACCGAGCTGGCCGCCCGCCACGAGCTGACCCTCTACGACGCCGCCTACGCCGCGGTGGCGGAGAACAGGAACGCGAGCCTGGCGACGCTCGACCGGGCGCTCTTGGAGGCCGGGCTTGGAACGCGCCCGAGCGAGCTTGCCGCGAGGCTCGCGGAAGAAGGCGTGGCGCCGGGAGGAGGCGGGTCACGATGAGGTTCGCCTTCTACGGCCGCGTCTCCACCGACGATGCGCAGGACCCCTCGCTCTCGATCCCGCGCCAGCTCCGCAAATGCGAGGAGGTGCTGGCGCCGATCGGCGAGAAGGTCAGCGCGACCTACTGGGAAGTGGACAGCGGGCGCAAGGAGCTTGACCAGCGCGGCGGCGAGCGCGACTGGAGCGCGCTCGTCCCGGTTCCCTGCGCCGGAGACATGCACAAGCTGCTGGCGGATGCGCGGGCCGGCGCGTTCGACGCGGTGATCGTCGAATCGATCGATCGCGTCTCGCGCATGACCTACGACGGCACCTGGGTAGAGCGCGAGCTGGAAAAACAGGACATCGCCCTGCTCGCCGCCGACGAGCCGCTCAACTCAGGCGCGACCGCGATCCTCACCCGCCGGGTCAAGCAGGGCGTCGCGGAGTGGTACGTGCGCGACCTGATCGAGCGCAGCCGCGCCGGCATGGAGGAGTCGGTGCGCCAGGGGTGGCACACGGGCGGCCCGGCGCCCTACGGCTACCTGCTGGAGCCCCACCCCACCCCAACCCGCAGAAGGCGCGCGAGTGGCGCAAGAAGCACCGCCTCGTGGTCGACCCGGTGAGGGGGCCGATCGTCGGCTCGATCTTTACCTGGTACGTGGTCGAGGAACTCGGCCTGGGGACGATCTGCGAGCGCCTCAACTCCGACCTCGACCGCTACCCCCCGCCGAAGCGCAACCGCAAGGACGTAAACGACCTGCCGCAGACCTGGAGCAAGTCGCAACTCCACTCGATGCTGCGCAACCCGAAGTACACCGGCTTCAACGTCTGGGGGCGGCACGACAAACGCAAGGGCCGGCCGGTGCTGCGCCCGCGCGAGAAATGGGTCTGGAGCGCAGCTCCGACCCACGAGGTGCTCGTACCCCGCGAGCTGTTCGAGGCGGTTGAGGATCGGGCGCAGCGGAACGGCGGACCGTCGCGGGCGGCGAAGCCGAAGCCCTACCCGCAGCGTCCGAGCCGAAAGCCCGGCCGCCTCTACGTCCTGCGCGGCCGGGTCCGCTGCGGCATCTGCGGCCGGCGCATGGAGGGCAGCCGCCAGAAGGGCTCCAATTGGTACCGCTGTCAGTACGCGCGGCGGCGCGGCGATGCCGCCGCCGATCTCACGGGTCATCCGCGCGTGCTCGGGATCAAGGAGGAGGATGTGCTCGATGCGCTGCGCGACTTAATGGCCGAGCGGCTGTTCGGGCCGGAGCGGTTGACCCTCCTGCGCGAGGAGCTGCTCGACGAAGCAAGCGAAGGCGCCTGGCAGGAGCGCGATGCCCAACTCGCCCACCTACACGCCGAGGAGAAGCAGGTCGAGAAAGCTCTCTACCGACAGTCGCTGCGACTGGAGGAGCACGACGACCCCGAGCATCCGGTGGTGAGGCTGGCCAAGCAGCGAATCGAGGAGCTGAGCGGCAAGGCAAAGGCCATCACGGCCGAGATAGCCGAGCTGGAGGCGGCACGCCCGGAGGAGCCGCGCCGCGAGGAGATCGAGGCGATGCTCGCGAACGTCCCCGACCTACGGGACGTGCTGGCGGCGGCCGAGGGCGAGGAGCTGATCGAGCTACTCGACGCCTTCGACGTGACCGTGAGCTATGACAAAGCAGGGCAAGCCTTGGAGCTGAGCGCCCTGCTCAGCAGCGACTTCCTGACTCCCGAAATGAAGCGACCGCCCGAGGGGCGGTCGCGGAATTCGTCCATAGCGGGGGCGGGATTTGTACCCGCGACCTTCGGGTTATGAGCCCGCGCCTGGGGTCCGGCTGGGCTATGCAGGGCGCGGTCTAAAGCGGTTTTCACGAAATCGAGATCGGCTGGGATCGGCTGGGATCTGTGGGGCATGTTGCCCCATTTGTTGCCCCAGCGAGCTAGTTGCGCCGGCACTGCCTCGCGTCCGAGGGCGAAGTCGAGAGTGATGCGGCCTGCGAGCCCTTCTGTGTTGCAGATCGGCTGCAGCCGGACATGGTCCACGCTCGGCAAGGCGATCGGCGGCGGCGTACCGATCGGGGCCTTCGGCATGGGCCCTGAGCTGGGGCGAGCGCGGGCCAGCAGCTTGGGGAGGCGGGCTCGCGCGGAGTCGGGCAGGTGCGCCGCCATCGCGGCAAGTATGGCGAGGCGCCTATCTCGCGCCTTCCGGTGCTTCCCGAGCCGTCCGAGCTACGGGCGTTTTTCGTTTTTCGGGGTCAGCAGTTCGAGGCCCAACGCGGCGAGGCCGGGGCCGATCGGGTTGAAATCTTCCTGGGCGATGTGGGTGCCGAGGGCGAAGATTTCTCCGGCTTTGTTGACGCTGATGTAGATGCCGCCGCTGTCGCCGGGGCCCGATTCGGCAGTGTGTTCGACCATCCCGCCTACTGTCGTGCCGTTGATTTTTTCGCAGGCGTTGAGTTTTTTGATTTCGCCGCATTTCTCGCCGGTGGTCTGCCCCTCGTGACAGATCGCGGCTTTTTCGATCGGTGGTTCTTCGCCGACCACGGGATACGATTTGCCTTCTTTTTTGCTCCAGCGGGCGGTCACCGCGAAGGCCGGGATTTCCGGGTTGGCGGTTGTCCAGAAGCTGCCGGCTTCGATCTGGATTTTCGCCACGTCTCCGGCCATGCCGAAGACTTTTTGTTTCGCGGTGCCGATTTTTTTCGCTTCGCCTTTTTTCGGGAAGGCGTTCCAGGTTGCCCCGACGCCGCCGCCTTCTTCGATGCAGTGGCCCGCGGTGAGGACGTAGGTTTCTGTTTTCATCGCCGGAGGGATGGCGATCGGTCCCGCGGTGCAGACCTCTTTGTTTTCGGCTTCGATCCTGACGCCGGCGGTCAGCGGGCTCGAGCAGAAGGCTTCGTCTTCGGCGAATTCCAGGCATTTGGTTTCCGCCTGGCCGGATTTGCCGATGGTCCAGCCCGGCGCGGTCTTGAGGTTCACGTCGACCGGACTGTTCTCCGCTTTCTGTTCGAGCAGCGCCAACTTTCGCGCCGGCACCGAGTTGGCCACGGTCACGAACACCGAGTTGGCTTCGGCGCCGAGGGCGGTTCTCGAGTCGGGCAGCCCCAGCTTCCCAGGGAGAGCGCGGTTCCACCGCTCCTGTTCGGCTTCGAGCTGTCCCCAGGTCGAGCCGACCGGCGTCTCGGACACCTGGGCCGCGAGACCTTCCCTCGCAGCGAGGGCCTCGGCAGCGGTCCGCGCCGCCGCCGAGGTCACCCCGACGTGCAGAAGCGCCGCGTCGGGCTGATACCAGACGCCGCCGTATTCACGCCCGAGAGTCGCTTCCAGCTTCTGCACGAGTTCGGCTCCGGCCACGTCGCCCTGGAGCTCCAGCTGCCGCACTGCCCGCTGCGGCGGGATTCCCTGCCTCGTCAGGACCGCCAGCTCGGCCCGATAGAGGGGGGGCGCGGCTTCGTGGGGGACGACCGCGCCAGGCGACTCCGATCCGGGAACCAGCGATGGCCGCAGCGCCAGCGTGCCGCTGACCAACAGCGCAAGCAGAAGCCCGATCGCGGCGAGCTTCCCCCGAACTTCCTCACTCCATCCCAATAGAGCCATGGAAGCAACGATCCCAAAGATGCTCAGAAAATGCAAACCATTTTTAGATTCTGGCCTTGCGGGCGTTCGCGAAGGCTGAAATCTCAGCTCACGCAGCGCTCGCAGAGGCCGCGGAGGACGAACGTCGTGCTCGGCGATCTCGAAAGGGACCTGCTCGGCGACCTGGCCGATCGCACGCTCGAGGCCGCGGTCCTCGAAGGCCTCCATCCGCCCGCAGCGGCCAGGCGTCACAACTTGGTTACATCAATCCCGACCGCCGGGCCGACCATAGAGACACGTTGAGCGCACGGCTCCCTTTGAGCAAATGGACGGCGGTCGCCTTGGCCACGTTCCTGCTTGTCCTGGTTGCAGCTCCTTCCGCAGATACGCGCTCCGCAATGGCGTCCACTTCCGTCCGTCCGGCAACTTGCCCTCACCCCGTCCCACACAAAAAGCCGCCCCATAATCCTTGGAAGCCGGCGCAGCACTCGCTGGCACCCTCCCGGCCATCGGGAATCCGCCTTTGCAAGTACTCCGAAAGTCCCAACCGGCTGGTTCGCGATGTTCTGCTGACGAAGGAGGCAACCCGCTCTCTGGTGCGCGCCTTTCAGGCTCTTCGGCCGCTCCCACCTGGCCATAAGCCTGGCTTCAGGTCTTGCCCCTTCCACGTCGATCCGATCATCGAGGCCCATCTCCGATACGCGGGCGGCCACTCGGTCGCGATCTTCGCGCCGCTTGGCTGCATGAGCGCCAGCAATGGCGACGTGACCCGGACCTGGCCGCCGAAGGCGCTCCAACGACTTCGCCTCAAGCTGCTCCACCTAACCCGCTAATCACCTACCGCAGGGGAGTCACATGAAACGAACTGCTACCACGCTGATCGCATCCATCGCCCTGGGACTTGCTCTTGGGGCCACGAGCGTTCCGGCGCAGGCTCAACCGAGCTCGATGCCACCGAGCGAGTGCCATGGCTCCTATAACCCCTACGACTACACCCGCTCGGCGCTCGAAGCGTGCGGGATTCCGACCTATCCCGCCACCGTCACCGCGCTCCCGGACGGCGGTCAGCTCTACAGCTACTACCGGCCGAACGGCGCCCTCTACGCGAAGACCACGATGCCGCCGGAAGGCTTCGACCCCACCTCCGCAAGCGACGAAGAACTGGCCGAGTACGGCTACCCGCCGCGCCCGAGTCCTCTGTCGCTTCCCCAGCAAGAAGAATGGGAACGGATGGTGAGCATCCCGCGGACGACGCCCGAACCCTTCATGGTCGACGTGCCCAGCTTCTCAGCATCGCTGACGAACAGCCACTGGTCAGGGCAGATCACGACCAAAGGCGGCTTCACCTACGCGGAAGCCAACTACACCGAGCCCTCCTACGACAACAGCGTCTGCGGCTCCTCCGCCGAGGTCACCTGGGCCGGGATCGGCGGCGGCCCCGGTGCCACGGAAAGCAGCTACTTGTTCCAGACCGGCACCGCCCACAGCAACAACCTCAACATCGGCTTCGCCAATCATCAGCCTTGGTGGGAGATCGCCAGCGCCGCGGGCGGAGGCGAAGCCAAGCCCTTCGCCAACAAAGCCGTCGCCAGCGCCGGTGACACCATCGTTGCCATCACCGACACCCAGTCGGAACCGGGCTCCGTTTCGTTCACCGTCTTCGACATCACCAGCAGCCAGACCTGGCAAACGACCGTGCCCCTGAAAGGACGGAGTGCGAACCCGGCCACGGCAGAGATGATCGCCGAGCGTCCCAAGACCGGCGGCGGCTTCCCGAACCTCTCGAAGTTCGGGACGCTCGTCTTCGAAAGCAACAAGGCAGCTCAGGAAGGATTCGCGGTCTACCTATCCGAATTCTCGACCGAAGCGATCTTCATGTTCAACGGCACTAGCGAACTCGACACCCCCACCACGGTCGGGTCGCATGGCTTGTTCGAAGTCACCTGGAAGCACTGCTCCTAGCAAGGCGTCGCTAGGCGTGTAAGGGCGGGGCCTTGAGCTCCGCCCTTACGGCTCGACCAGGAAAAGGAAGACAGTCCGGTCGAACCTGCGCGAAGTCGGCAAGGGGGCGCCCACGAGGCGCGATCCGGTCTAGTGCGGAGGCCGGGGTAGCAAGTCCTCGAAGCTCGCGGGCTCGACTGGTACTTGAAGTCGGGTGGTAGCAACCGAGCGGGCATTCCGGTCCGGCGGGTAGCTGATCGCAACCGGGAAGTTGAGGTATTCCGGCCACGTTGATCGAAGCTTTTCCTCAAAGTCGCTGGCAATGCGATCTCGCCCGATGACGCCTGCAATCAGGTCGAACCGCCAGTCACGAGATGCCCCAGGTGGCCGGGTTCGCTTATACGAGAGGTGGGCAATTTCGTGCCCCGTCCGCTCCGCCAGGCCATCAAGCTGCGATCGTTGGACGCGGTCGCGAAGTTCCTCCCACTGACCAGGAGGGAAGAAATCCACGGCGCGGGCATCATCGGGAAAACGCTTTGGTCTTGGATCACCCCACAGGAACTCGGTAAGCACTCGCATGTGGAGTGCGAACGACTCGATACATGCCATCTCGACCTCCCAGCACGGGAAGCGTTCTTGACCATCGACATGGGCTCGCAGCCGATCCGCCAACCGGAAAAGCATTTGCGCCTCATAAAGGACATGCTCGCTTAGATCGCGGAGTTCTTGAGGTTCGGCCATCTCGATTACGCCGCCATTGCTCGATCGAGATGCTCCTCCGCGTGCAACTTGAGAACTTGCCCGGCCGTCGTCAGCGGATAGGCGGCGTATTTGTGGGCGAGGGTGATCGGGATCGTGGCGTCGTCGTAGAGCCGCGTGCCGATCGCGTCCAGAACGCTGCAAGTAGCCCTGAGCGTCGGGTAGTCGTCAAGGTCGAGCTCACCGTGGCGCTCGGCGCCGACGCGGCCCAGCGGCGGGACCGTTATGACGTAAATCTGCCCTCCCTGGGCGCGATAGAAGAAGTGGCGCCCGTAGTAGGTGTCGCGGCCATGCACCGCCCCGCCCTTGAAGGTGATGTATCGCTCGATGTAGTCCTCATCGAGGAGCATCAGGCTCCCCTCCGGGACGTGATCGCGGATGGCCTGGGCGTGATCCCAGAATGCTCCGGACTTCTCGATCCCGACCACCACCGGGACACCGAGATCGCGGCTTCGCAGATTGTCCGCGATGGTCTAGAGCCGTCGGAGCAGCGGGCGCTTGATCGGGGCGACCTCGCCGAAGAGCGCCAGGGGTCCATCCGTGACGAAGGCCATCCGCGCTAGGGCCGAGGGCCGCTGATCCAGGAGTTGATCGAGGAGCGCCAGCGAGATAAACCGCTCGGCTACCGACATCACGCGGGAGCAAGCCTCCAGGTTCGATCCCTGGTCGTTGAAAATCTCGTGGGCTCGCAAAGCGTCCGTCGCCATCAGCTCTGCTTGGCATTTCGGGCATTTCGCCCCTTCCGGGCCGACTCCGAGCCGGGCGAGGTCGGCATCGCAGCCATCGGTGGGGCAGCTACTGAGCTTCCAGGCCATCCCCATCAGCAGCGCGCAGGGCTCCACTTCGACCGCCCCGGCGAGCTTCACGATCGTGTCGAGGCGCGGAACACGCCGGCCGTGCTCAAGCAGGTTGATCTCGGTGCGGTTCAGGCCGGCGCGTTCGGCGGTGCCGATCTGCGACAGGCCGGCGCGACCTCGCATCTCGACCAGGTTCTCGCCGAAGCGCAGGCCGACCGCCATCGCCTGGGGTCCTCGTTTGCGACCCATCGCTCAGCCCTCCAGGCCGAGGGTCGCGAGAACCCACGGCGTTTCCTTGACGAGGTCGGTCGGCAGATAGAAGTGCTCGATCGAGCCGCGCACCCGGCGGTCGCCCGCTTCCTCGATCGCGCCGCATTTCGCGAGGACCCGGACGTGGTAGCTGACGCCGGATAACGACTTCTTCTCCAGGCCCGCCAGTTCCTTCGGACTCAACATCTCGGCCGACTCGACATAGCGCCTCAGCAGGTTTCGCCGCAGCGGATTCCGGAGGGCGTCGAGCAGAGCCTGATTCGGGTCGTGCTTCGCCATCAGACCGCACCCCCGGTCAGCTCGCAGTAGCGGAGAGCGGCGCGGGTCGGCCGGACGAGCTCGTCCTCGCCGGGACGGTGGAGCAAGCCGGTCCCGGCAAGATCGCGGACCGCTCGCTGGATCGCGTCGAACTCCGGGAACTCCCGCGTCCCGCCGCCGGTCATTTCCCGGACCAGCTCGTCCATCGTCAGCGTCGCCGGATGAAGCTCCAGGACCTGGCGAAGGATCGCCGCCTCCTCGCGATCGTCTTCGTCGTAGGTAGTGATGGCGCGCTCGTCCCTCGCGCCCTTAGGGTGGTCCTGCATGGGAAGCCTGCCTTCCTGTGCCACGCCCCCGGCTGTTCCACCAGCGCGGGGGCACTTTTGCCGTATGTCGGCGGCGACCGTAGGTGGATGGCAAGCCCTATTTCAAGGGCTGGATCGACCTCTCTCGGACCTCATGTTGCCCCAGGCGTTGCCCCAGGGCCGATTTTGCACCCTGTTGTCTGCATCACTAGACAAACAAAAACCCTGCATTTGCAGGGCTTTCGTCCGATAGCGGGGGCGGGATTCGAACCCGCGACCTTCGGGTTATGAGGCCGATCCGGTAGACCTGCTGGGCTACGTGGAGCGCGTCCTAGAGCGGTTTCCGCCTGATCGAGATCGGCTGAGATCGGCTGGAGTCTGTGGGGCATGTTGCCCCATTTGTTGCCCCAGGTCGGCTTGCTTGCGCTCTCGTCGCTGGCTGGTGCCTCCTTTGGTTAGCGCTGCTCGGACTCCCGGCCCTCTGCCGTGGCGTCGCTCAGCTCGGATGAGCTCGCCTCCTCCGTCGCCGCCCAGCTCGCGAGCAGGCTCAGGGCCTCCGCGGACCTCGAGCCCGGCTCGGCGGTGTAGGCGACGATCATCTGGCCGGGATCGGCCGAGACCTGAAACCGGTCATAGCTCAGCTCCAGCTCGCCGACCACCGGATGGTTGAAGCGCTTGACGCCTTTGTTGTGGAGGCGGACGTTGTGCTTTGCCCAGTGGCCGCGGAACTCCTCACTCTTGGTGGCGAGCTCGCCGACCAGATTCGAGAGCTCGCGGTCGTGCGGGCTGCGACCGGCCTCGGAACGAAGCAGGGCGACGCAGTCCTTAGCCGAGCGCTCCCAATCGAGGTAGAAGTCCCTGGCTCGGGGGTCGAGGAAGATGAAGCGGGCCCAGTTGACGGGTCCCCCTCCGCTGAAGAGATCGGAGTAGAAGGCTCGACCGAGGCGGTTGGCGCCGAGCGCGTCGAGGCGCCCGTTCTCCGCCACCGCGGCTGCGCCGGTGATCGAGTCGAGGACCCACTGCACGCTCGGGCGGATGCTCACCTTGGCCGAGCGACGCGGCCGGCGGGCGCCACCGCTGGGTCGCGAGGCGCTGGCGAGGTCGAAGAGATGCGCCCGCTCGGCCTCGTCAAGCCGCAGGGCCTGGGCTAGCGCCTCCAGGACTCCGTCGGAGGCGCCGGCGAGGTTCCCGCGCTCCATCCGGTTGTAGTAGTCGACGCTGACGCCGGCCAGCGTCGCCACCTCCTCGCGGCGGAGCCCCGGCACGCGCCGTGCCCCGTAGCTCGGCAGGCCCACTTCCTCGGGAGTGATCCTGCCCCGCCTGGAGGTGAGGAAGTCGCGGATCTCGCCTTTGGTGTCCATCTTCCGAGGTTAGACCGCCCTGACGCTCAGACCGTCTGCCCCCCGTCTACCACCAGGGCATGGCCAAGGGTGAATCCGGCCCCATCGGAGCACAGCCACAGAACGGCGTCGGCGATCTCCTCGGGCCGGCCGAGACGGCCGATCGGCTCGTCGGCGATCATCGCCCGCCGGCCCTCCTCGGTGCCGCCGGTGAATCGCTCGATCATCTCCGTGTCGATCACGCCCGGGCAGATGGCGTTGACGCGGATGCCCGCATCGGCGTAGTCGAGCGCCGTGGCGCGGGTCATGCCGATGACGCCGTGCTTGGTTGCGCAGTAAGCAGCCTGCCCCGCGATGCCCTTGACTCCCGCGCCCGAGGAGGTATTGACGATCGCGCCGCCGCCCCTCTCCAACATCAGCGGGATCTCGTGCTTCATGCAGAGGAAGACCCCGGTCAGGTTCGCGGCGAGAAGCCTGTCCCACTCCTCCTCGCCAACCTCGACCGTAGGTTTGACCGGCTGCTCGATCCCGGCGTTGTTGAAGGCGATGTCGAGGCGCCCGAAGGTCTCAACCGTCTTTCGGAGCGCCGCCTGTACGTCCTCACTGCGGGTGACGTCACAGCCCATCGCCATCGCCTGACCGCCAGCCTGGGCGACGGAGTCGGCCACCTCCTGGGCGCGGTCCTCGGAGAGATCGGCAAGCGCCACGGCGGCGCCTTCACGCGCGAAGGCCAGCGCGGTCGCGCGCCCGATCCCTCCCGCCGCGCCGGTGATGAGGGCGACCTCTCCGGCGAAGCGTCGATCCGCGCTCACGGCCGCACCATCACCTTCAGCGACTCGCGCTCGTTCATCGCCCGGTAGCCATCCGGGACCTCATCGAGGCCGACCGTGCGGTCGAAGACCCGCCCCGGCTCGATCGTCCCGTCGAGGATGTCGGGCAGCAGCTCCTTGATGTAGGCGCGGACGGGGGCGGGGCCGCCGCCGATCGTGATGTTGCCGAAGAAGGAGGTCTGCCCGCCGGGCATGGTCTCGCTCTGGGGAACGCCGACGCGGCCGACGGCGCCGCCGGGGCGGGCGATCTCGATCGCGGTCTGGGTCGGCTGGTCGCTGCCGACGCACTCTAGGACCGAGTGGGCGCCGAAGCCGCCGGTCAGCTCACGCACCCGCTCGACCGCCTCCTCGCCGCGCTCGGCGACGACATCGGTGGCACCGAGCTCGCGGGCGAGATCGGTGCGGTCGGCGTGGCGGCCGAGGATGATGATCTGCTCCGCGCCGAGGCGCTTGGCGGCGATAACGCCGCAGAGGCCGACGGCGCCGTCGCCGACAACCGCAACCGACTTGCCCGCTTCGACGCCGGCAGCGACCGCGGCGTGGTGGCCGGTGCCGAGCACGTCGGCCAGGGTCAGCAGCGAGGGCATCAGCGTCTCGTCGGCGTCGGCCGGCAGCGGGTAGAGCGTGCCGTCGGCGAGGGGGATGCGCAGCGCCTCGGCCTGGGCGCCGCCGACGCCCTCGATGCCGTTGCCGAAGAAGCCTTTGTGGACGCACTCGGTCTGGAGGCCCTGATGGCAGAACTCGCAGGTCCCGTCCGAGAAGGCGAAGGGCATGACGACCAGGTCCCCCTGCTTGACCGCGCCGACCTCCTCGCCGATCTCCTCGACCACCCCGATCGCCTCATGGCCCATGATCCGGGCTCCTTCGCTGGGGTCGAGGCTCTTGTAGGGCCACAGATCGCTACCGCAGATGCAGGCGCGGGTGATGCGGATCACCGCGTCGGTCGGCTCTTCGATCCTGGCGTCCGGCACGTCTTCGACGCGCACGTCGCCGGCTGCGTGCATAACCGTTGCTCTCATTGCTTCCTCCGGGTCTCGCTCATTCCGCTCTCCACGAAAGCACGTACCCGGTGGTGACTGGGAGGGTGCGTTTTTCCATGTACTGGCAGGGCACCCCTGATCGAGCGCCTCTGGGCGGAGATACGGCAAGCATTTTCCGCTGCCGGATGACTGATTTCATACCTCAACGCGGGCGACCCGCGGCAAGCTCGGGCTGCCTGGTCCCCAGGAAGACGAAGACTCAATGCCTACGCCGCCATCACTGGCCCCTCTACGAATCATCTCGGTCGCGACGCGACCCTGACCGCTGCGTGGTCGTCCGTGAGCTTGTAGCCGTGGCTGTGGCAGTTGACGATGAAGCCAGCGGCACCGGCGTCGCGCAGCTTGCAGCGAGTCCGGCTCGCGTGGGAGTCGAGCGAGCGGAGCTTGCTGGTGCCCCCGCTCCCCCACAGCTCGCGCAGCAGCTCCTGCTTCGTGAAGACGCGGCCGGGCTCGGTCGCCAGCAGCGCGATCAGTTCATATTCGTGTGCAGTCAGCCGCAGCTCGACGCCGCGGACCTCGACCCGGCGACCGGCCGGGTCGACCAGCAGCGGGCCGACCTTGACCGGGACCAGATCATCGGGCCGGGCGGCGTCGAAGATGCTGCCGTCGATGTGACCCCGGCAGAGGGGGCGCCAGTCGTTCTCCCCGACCAGCTTCGCCTTCATCTGCCAATGGCCGCCGTCGGTCAGGCGTACCTCCAGCTCGCTGCCGTCAGGGGTCTTGATCGCGGTGGTGGTGAAGCGGCCGGGAACGAGCAACTTCACCGACCCCTCGCTGAGTCGAGCATCCGCAGAGACTCCGCAGCCAGGTCGCCGGTGCCGCAGTCGGCGACGAGATAGGGGTCTTCGGCTTCCTCGCCATCGGCACCGCCGACGTAGACGCAAGCCAGGAAGCGCTGCTCGTCTTCTTCGCCCTTGGTGATCCAGAGATAGGGGCTGTCGGGGGCGGTGCCGGTGTAGATCGAGGCGCAGAAGATGCCGCCGCCAAGATGCTCGGAGCCGACCCAGGCGAAGACATCCCGATCGAAGTCGGGATGAGCAGCCAGCAGGCCGAGCGCCCGATCATCGACTCGACCCTCGACGGTCGGCACGGCCGCGATCGCCTCGCCATCCCGATAGAGGCGCGGGTGCCGAGCCGGCCGACTCGGACAAGAGGCGAGCCCGCAAGTTTGTCCTCGATCCAGTTGCGCAGCCGTGCAGTTGCAAATGCGGATTCGCTTGCCCATCAGAAGACCCCCTCGGTGCCGAACTCGCGGCGGCACGCGGCGCGCTCCTCGTCGGAGATATTCAGGTTGGGGCAGTTCGCCTGTCCGCAGGTCTCACCGCGCTCCAGCGCCGTGTTGGTGCAACCGCAGATTTCGATCTCGGTGACGATCACGGCGGCGTCCGTCTCGTCGCCGCCGTTCTCTTTCGGGCTGTTCGTGTCGTTGTCGCTCATCGTTGGTTCCTTCCGTCTCGGATTAGCCTGCGAGGACTTGGTCGAATGCCGCCGCGCTCTCAGGCGCGGCGGGCAGAAGCGGGTCGAGGTCGAGGGCCGGGGCCTCATCGCCTGGCAGCAGGTGCGTGTAGCGGCTGAGGGTGAACGCGGCCGAGTGATGGCCGAGCGCGCGGCTGAGCTGGAGGAGGTTGGTTCCTCGGCTCAGGTGAAGTGAGGCGAACGTGTGGCGGAACGTGTGAAATCCCGCCCAGGGGGCGTTGACCTCCTCCGCGATCGGCTTGAGGTGCCGGCGGAGAAGGTTGCCGTACTCCAGGACGTTGCCCGACCTGTTCGTGAAGACGAGCGCGGTCGATTCCTGATCCGCCGTATCGGCAAAGTGCGAGCGAAGGCGGCAGACGAGGGAATCGGGCAGCGCGACCTCGCGCTTGCCGTACTTCGTCTTCGGCGGCTCGACCCGGCCCTTGACGATCCCGCGGCGGACGCAGACCTCGGGTTTGGAGCCGTCTAGCTGGAGGTGCAGACGCTGGAGGGCGATGGCCTCGCTGATCCGCAGGCCGGTCGTCGCCAGCAACTCGAACAGCAGCTTGTAGTTCTCCGGCGCCATCGCCAGGACCGCCGCAAGCTGCTCGCGGCTGAACACCCTGATTTCTTCTTCGTCCTCATCCGCGATGTCCTCGCGGTGAGGAAGCGCCAGCCCCTGAGAGGGGTTGTGCCGGATCAGCCCCTCGCGGTTCGCGGTCGTCAGCGCCGCCCGCAACGGGATAACGATGTTGGCGATGGTCGAGTCGCTGAGGCGCTTGCCCTGCTCGTCCTCGTCGGCCAGCCAGTCCACGAAGCGGGCAAGCTGGAAGGTGGACACGTCGACCAGCTTCAATTTGGCCGAGAAGTAGGGGTGGGCGTAGTTGGCGATCAGCCGCCGGTATTCGTCGCGGGTGTTCTCGCGGAAGCCACGACGGCCCTGACCGCGATAGCGCTCGACCCATTCATCGAGGAAAGGCCGGAACTTGATCGCGGTCGGCGCCTGGAGCTCGCCGCGATCGCGGTCGGTCTCGCTCTCGCGCTTGATCCTGCGAGCGGCGTCGTAGGTGCTCGCGTTGCGCTTGCGCTGCTTGCCGGCGACGCGAATGACGGCGACGTAGCCGACCGTGGCGCCGTGGCCGTCGATTCGCTTGAAGACGCCGGGCGTCTTGGTCTTGACGAGGCGGCGCTTGTCGCCGCACCCGTCACCGTCCGATTGAACGTCCCTATCCTGGGAATTGCTCATGGGGCTAGCTCCTCATGGGCCGGGGGCGGGCCGTTCCAAGCGGCGCCGCCCCGTTTGCTTTTCTCGGACAAAACGTTAACAGGATGATGCGCCCTGTATTCATGGCTCAGAGGCCCGCAATCCCTGCTCTCATGGGACATTCGGCGGGTCGCGATCACGGCTTTCCTCCCGCCGCCGTCACGTACTCGTCCAGCGTCTGCCGGCGGTAGAGCGGCGTGCGCCCGTCGTAGCCGTCGGGCGTCAGCAGGCCGGCGCTGGTCAGTTCGTGGATGCGCCTGCGCGAGACGCAGATGTAGCGCCCGGCGGCCTCGGGGTTCAGGTAGCCCTCGCCCTCAGCACCGGTGCCGTGAAGGCGGTCGGCGACCTGCTCGGCGACGGTGGCGGCCAGCGCCTCCACGAAGCGGTCGTCGGCCCGCAGCATCGCCATCCCGGCGGGGCGGGGGCGCTCGCTGGCTGGTCGGGCCTCGGCCATCTCAGCCGACCCCCTCCCCCAGCCAGTCCACCGCCTCGCCGGGGTCAGCGAGGGTCCGGCAGATCGGGGCGAACGGCCCGCGATCGGCGAGGTCGTCCAGCAGGCAGATCGAGACCTCGACCTCCGGGACATCAGCGAGGTCGGGGTCTTGGCCGCACAGCGCGAGCACGGTCCGGCGGCGATCCTCGAGCCGGTCGCTAGGCCGGCCGGCGAGGACGACCAGCACGGTCGGGAAAACTCCGTACAGCCGCGACCACAGCGGCGCCGACCCGCCGGCCGCGTCCTCGACGGGGACGGTGCGGCGGTAGAGGCGGGCGTAGCGACCGAGCCGGTGCGCGAGGTCGGAGGCCGAGCGGGTGGCGCGGTCGAGCTCGATGAACCTGTAGGCGATGGCGGTCTGCCCGCCGGCCTCGGCGAGCTGGTAGGTCAGCACCGCGTCGGAGATCAACTGTTCGGGAGTGCGCCTCCCCGGCGGCGGCCCCAGCGAGTGCGCCACCTCATGGCGCCAGTCGAACGGGCCGCACTCGTCACCGCGCTCGCGAGCCGCCCGCACGAAGGCAAGGCCGACATCGTTGACGGCGATCGTGTGCTGCTGGAGGGGGCCGGCGGCCTGCTCGGGCGAGATCACCTTGCGCCGCGTCTCCGCGCGGCTCGGGATCGTCTCGGCCGCATCGACGCCGCGCTCGGTCAGATGCCAGAGCAAGCGCCGACCCGGCAGCGAGGCCGATTCCGCGAGACCGACCTCGCGCAGCAGGGCGAGCTGTTCCTGAGCCCAGCGCCGGGAGGCCCGAGGCGCGTGCAGCTCGTGGACCTGCGCCGTCGAGAGCAGCCGGTGCTGGTTGAGGCTTTCCAGCACCGCGATCGCGGTCTCGCCGAGCCGCCGCAGCGGGTGCTCGGCGGCGGTCAACTCGCCGCCCCGGTGTCGAGGGTCTGACGACCGCCGCTCGCGCGCCCCGGCTGCCGTCGCAAGCCAGCGAGGTGCTTGACGATCTCCTGCGGGTGGCGGTCGAGCCGATCCAGCGTCTCGGCGACCGGGACGCGGCCGAGGCTGCCGTCGATCGCGGCGTCGAGCGCCGGCAGGCCCTCGGGGTGGCACTGGTCGGGGAACAGCTCCTCGACCGGCACCCCTCCGAGCCGGAAGGGGCGGCTGATCTCCCCGTCGAGGGTGACTGAGGCGAGGCTGTGGAAGCGGGGCAGCTGCCCAATCGTCTCGGCGCTCACCTCGCCGCCGAGCTCGCGGGCGAGCAGCGCGGCGGCTTTCGCGTTCAGAGCCGTCGTCATCAGGTGGGAGCGGTTCGTGGTGACCGCGTCGCGGGTCGCCGCCGTCAACCGCTCGGGGTTCTGGTTCAGCAGCAGCGCCCGCACCCCGAACTTCGCGACCTGCTCCAGCAGCGCCGCCAGCGTGCCCGAGGATGCCCCGTCGTAAATCTGGACCTCGTCCAGCCACACGTAGAACTCGCGGCGGCGATCGGGACGGGTGATGTCGGCCCTGGACTTCGCGCCGTGCAGCGCGTCGTAAACGACGAAGTTGGCGATCAGGCGGTCGCGACCCGAGCCCGAGCCGGGACAGACGAGGACGATCTGCCCCCGGTCCATCGCCGCGCGAATGTCATAGGTGGCGAGCGGGTTGCCGAGCAGCGCGGCGGTGGAGGGCGCCGCCCGCAGCCGGTCGATCAGGTTCGTGACCGGCGTGATCGCCTCGGGCGCCAGGCGCGGGAAGCGTTCGTGGAAGAACTGCCGGACCGGGACCGACACATACGGCAGTACCGCCTCCCGCCAGTCGTCGTCGCTCAGCAGAACGGGGATCTCGAAGATCGTCGGCGCCAGCTCGGCCGGGAGCTGGCGGGCGAGGTCGACCAGCGCCTGCGCCGCCTGCGTGGTGAGGTTGAGCGCTCGGGCGTTGACCTCGTCCCAGCGCAGGGCCGAGGCGAAGGCATCGACCACGGCATCGACCTGGCCGGCAGCCCGCCTCGGCGAGCGGCCGGCGACGGCGAACAGGTTCCAGGCCGGCTGGCGATCGAGGTCGGCGAGGTTGACTTCCACGACCCGCTCTCGCAGCCCGTCCTCGGTCAGATAGCCCTTGATCCGGCTGAGCGCGTCGAGGTGGGGATCGAGGAACAGGCAGCCATGCCCCGAGCGGGCGATGTGCAGGAACTGCCCGATCGCCGTCTCCGTCTTCCCGAACCGGCTGCGGCCGGCCATGTAGAAGAAGTAGGTGTCTCGCAAGGGGACGCCGACCATTCGCTCCCCCGCTTCGGTCTGCACGTTCCCGAGCGGCAGCAGGCCCGCCTGCCCGGCGAAGGTCGGCAGCTCTCGCGGCGGTGGTGGAACCGCACCACCGGAACGCAGAACGTTCGGCGAGGCGCATTGCTTGCTCGGCGGCTTCAACAGGCCAGCGATCTCGCTCGCGGTGACGACCCGGCGGCGGGCCGGGCGGAACAGCCCGGTTGCGAGGCGGTGGTCGAACCCGCGACGGCGCCCCGGAAGGTCGGAGCCGATGAAGGCGACGCCGGGGACCCGAAGGCCCGAGACGCGCAGGTGGTTCTCCCCGGCGAAGGCGTCGAAGCCGGCCAGGGTGCCGGCGAGCTGGGCCTTTGCCCGGCCGGGGACGGGCGAGGCGACCCGGATCAGGACCTGCATCTCAAACAGCGGCTCGTCGGTCCCGAGCTTCCGGGCCAGCGCCTGGCGCCCCACCCTCTGCTCCACCAGCTCCGCCGGCGGTGCGGCGCCGCGACGGCGATCACCGCCGCCCAGGAAATCGGTCAGCTCGTCTCCCGGCGACGGTGACGGCGCCCGGTGGCGAGCGCGCCGAAGCAGCCGCCGCCGCAGGCGCCGGCGCTTCCCCGGAGTGACCGGCAGGAGATCGACGCAGATCGTCGCGCTGTCGCCACCGGCCGGATCGAGGGCGTCGATCGCGCGGGCGAATCCCGAGAGCGGATCGGGATCGAGGCCAGCCGCCCGCAGCGGCTCGCTGCTCGCCCTGGCAAGGACCAGCTCGGCGCGGACGACCTCGCCCGCCGGGGGCTTGGCCGGCGCCTCCGGGGCGGCGCGGAGCTCGACTCCCTGGTAGGCGGACATCGCCGCGCGCAGAGCGCCGCGCGCCCGCTCGGGCACCTCGACGCAGTAGCGGAGCTTCCCGGCGGGGTCGGCGTCGAGCCTCAGCCGGACCGCGCTCGCCGGGGCGTCAAGCAGGCCGCGAAGCGCCCGCCGGGAACGGCTGAGGCCGGAGGCGAAGCGGAGGACGGACTCGGGTGAAGGATCGAAGGAATCGGCGGGGATCGCGAGAATCGCCACGCGGTGATCGAGAGATCGGCGAGTGACAACGAGCCGGGCGACGAGCACCGCACAGGCGAACATCAGCAGAGCCCCGGCGAGGCTGACGGCAGCGGGACGTTCCGCAAGATCGCGAAGCGTGACCAGCCATTGACGAAGGCTGGCGGCGACGAACAGAGCGGCGATAGCTGCCGCGAGGAGAGCGAGCGGGACTGCGTCCCGCCGGTCTGACTCACTCACGGAGTGACCCCCTTCGGGATAGATGCCAGCGAAAGCCATCGGCGCCGGGGTCAGGCAGGACGCGGCCTGGCAGCCGGTCGCCGCCTGGCCCATGCGAGCCGCAGTGCGAAGTGCAGTGCGAGCCACAGTGCGAGCCGCAGTGCGAAGTGCAGCGCGAGCTTCGATCGGCGGTCATCGCTCGCCCCCTCGATCCAGGCTGTGGCGGGCCGCCGCCGCGACGACGAGCCGCGCCAGCGGCGGGCAAACCGCGTTGCCGATCTGCAGGAAGCATCGCGTCCGCGAGCCCTGCCAGGGGTAGTCGGCGGGGAAGCCCTGCAGGACCGCCGCCTCCTCGACGCTGACGCGGACGGCGTTCTTGAACTGGGAGGGCCACTTGTCCCCCTGCCGCCAGTTCGGGTCGCGGTCCTTCGCCGAGGGCGCGGCGATCCGAGGATCAGCCAGCACGGTCGTCGCCGGGCGCCGCCTCGTCCACTCGGGCCGGCGGTCAGCCATCGCCGTCGCCGCCCTTCGCCAAGCGCTCGACCGTCCACGATCCCGAGGCCGAGTCGAGGGTCCGCGCCGGGCAAGTCGCCGGGCGGCTGAGGCCCTGCGGACGACGGCCGCTATTCGTCTGGTTGTTGGTGTGGGTGACGGCGTCCCGCGCCCAGCCGAGGGCGTCGGCCATGCTGACCCAGGGCAGCAGGGCCTCCTCCCCCTCGCGGACCTCGTCGGGGCGGCGCGGGTTGTAGGAGCGATGGGTCGGAGCGGGCAGTTGCGCCGGCCCGTCGAGCGAGGCGACCAGGTAGGCGCGCTTGCGGGTCTGCGGCAAGCCGAACTGCTCGGCGCTCAGCACCCCGGCGGTCGCGTCGTAGCCGTGGCTGGCGAGCAGGCCGGCGAACAGCGACCAAAGCTCGAGGACGCCCGGCACCTGCTCCAGCGCGACCCAGCGGGGTCGCAGCGCGACCGCCCAGCGCAGCGGCTCGACGGTGAGCAGCGAGCGCGGATCGCGGCAGGCGGCAAGGTGCTCGGCGCGGGTGTCGTGGCCGGCGGCGAGCTCGTGGGCGCAGGCGATCACCCGCTCCTTGTCGAAGCGGCCAAGGCCCTTGCCGGCGGTCGAGTACGCCTGGCAGGGCGGCGAGCCGATCAGCCCCCAGAGCGGCGCGAACTCCTCGGGGTCGAGCGCGGCGATGTCGGCTTCGATCCGCTCATGCCCGGCGGCCCGCGCCGTCGCGCAGGCCCAGCGGTCGACGTCGATCCCGATCGCGGAGTAGCCGAGCTCGCACAGGCCCTCGTCCCAGCCGCCGGCACCCGCGAACAGGTCGATGATGCGACCTGGCTGAGCGTCACTTCGCGGCTCAGCCACCACGGCTCCCGGTCGCTCGGAAGCTCGGGACGTAGGCCCGCCCGGAGTCGCGGTAGCGGTTCAGAAACCGCTGCCACCCTCGCCGCGCCGCCGAGGCGGTGGAGGCGCTGACGCGCAGGACGGCCCGGCTGCCTTTCGCCCCCACCAGGGCGACCGTCACCTGGCCGTCCCGGTACGGGACGTGCTGGAGCGCCCGGTGCGATCGCAGAGCGTGCGCAGCCCGTCGCGCGGCGGCGCTGCCCTTGCGGTCCTGGGGGTCCTGCCGGGGAGTCGGCAGACGATCCTCGGCCGCTTCGTCTTCGATCCCTTCGACCGGGGCGGATGGGGAAGCAGCGGCCGGCCGAACCTCATGCGAGGTCGGCT
>JBQCCT010000068.1:0-2547 GCA_051961955.1 Solirubrobacterales bacterium | reverse complement strand
GGGCGAGCCAGTAGCCGCCCTTGGCGCCGCGGCGGGCGCGGACGATGCCGTGGTGCTTGAGCTCGAGCAGGATGTGCTCGAGGAACTGCAGGGGAATGTCCTGGGATTCGGCCAGGCGCTCGCCCTTGACCGGCCCGTCGTCGGCCGCCGCAAGCTCGGCAGCGGCCCGCACCGCGTAGTCGGCCTTTGCGGAAACTCGCATGTAGCTAGTTAATCAGTCGGCGGGGAGCGTCCGTCCCAGCGCCGCCGCCTGATCGAGCTCTTGCCCGCGCAGGCGCTCCGCCTCCGCCTCCTCGTCCCGCCGCTGGCTCTCGCGGCGGCGGTTGAGCCAGTGCGGCGCGTAGAGGATCAGGCCCAAGCCGATCGCGGCGATGCCGGCGGCGATCGGCCAGACGGTCGGGTCGCCCTTCTGGATCGTGACGATGCCGGAGCCGACGAGGACGACGCCGAGGGCGGTGCGGATGATGCCCTGCGGCGAGCGGTCGGAGAGGGCGGCGCCGATCACCACGCCGGGGATCGAGCCGAGCAGGATGTTGCCGGCGAGGACGAAGTCGACGTTGCCGCCGACCCAGTGGGCGATGCCCGCGGCCCAGAGCAGGAGCGCCGCGTGGAAGACGTCGGTGCCGACCACCTTCTTCGGCGCCAGGCGGTAGACGGCGATCAGCAGGATCGCGATCACGGTGCCGGAGCCGGCCGAGGTGATGCCGATCACGAAGCCGGTGGTGGCGCCGATCACGATCGCCGCGACCTTGTGGCGGCGCTCGACCTCGAAGCGGTCGCGCTCGTCGATCAGGTTGCGCAGGATCAGCGCCCGGGCGAGGGTGATGACTCCGACCATCAGCAGGGTGCCGCCGAGCACGGCGTAGACGAGTTCGTTGAGGCGGTCTTCGCCGACCTGCGTCTGCAGGTAGGAGACGAGCGCCACCCCCGCCACCGCGGCGGGGACGCTGCCGGTCGCCAGCCAGCGGACCAGCTCCATGTTCACCGTCTTCATCCGGAAGTGGCGCCAGCCGCCGACGGTCTTGGTCACCGCCGAGTAGAAGATGTCGGTCCCGATCGCCGTCGTCGGCTGGATCCCGAAGATGAGGATCAGCAGCGGCGTCATCAGCGAGCCGCCGCCCATGCCGGTCATGCCGACGAGTACGCCGATGCCCAATCCGAAGAGGACGATTGCCGGGTCCATGATTTGCTCCTGGGGCTCCGCACGGCCCCTAATTCGACTTTCCTGACCTTCTTAGTCAGAAGTGCGGAGTGCGCCAGGATACCAGGATCAAGCTCATAACTGGGAAATCTCAAACCGTCGATCCGCCCTCTCCACCCCTCGCAGATACGACGGGGAGCGGCATCCTCCTGCGCGGGGTGGGCCACTGCTACGGCGAGCTGCGCACCCTCGATTTCCTTGATTTGGAGGTAAAAGCGCACGGGGTTATCGGCCTCGTCGGGCCCTCCGGCTGCGGCAAGTCGACCCTGCTGGAGTTGATCTGCGGCCTGCGCGAGCAGAGCGCCGGCCAGGTCGAGGTGGAAGGCGCAGCGGCGGCCGAAGGACGCCTTTCCCGCTGCGCCTACATGCCCCAGCGCGACCTCCTTCTCCCTTGGTACTCGGCGATCGACAACGCCGCCCTAGCGCTCCGCAACCAGGGGATGCGGCGGCAGGCGGCGCGCAATGCCGCCGCGGCGCTGTTCGACCGCTTCGGCCTCGCCGGCTTCGAGGCGGCGCACCCGGCCGAGCTCTCCGGCGGCATGCGCCAGCGGGTCGCCTTCCTGCGCACGCTGATCGCCGGCAAGCCGGTGCTGGCCCTCGACGAGCCCTTCGCCTCGCTCGACGCGATCACCCGCGCCGAGATGCAGGAGTGGCTGGCGAGCGCCCTGCGCGGCGACCCCCGCACCGTCGTCCTCGTCACCCACGACGTCGAGGAGGCGCTCTACCTCTGCGACCGCGTCGCCGTCCTCTCCGCCCGCCCCGCCCGCATCGTCGCCGAGATACGCGCCCCGGCGCCCCGGGCCGCCGACCGCGACGCCGCCGTCACCGACCCCGAGTTCGTCGCCGCCCGCGAGGAAGCGATGCGCGCCCTCCACCAAGCGATGCGTGGTTCCTAGGTAGCCCTATGGACGACAAAGGAACCACGCGATGGGGAGGGGCCTGGCGATGGGTGCTGCCGGCACTGCTACTGGCGATCTTGATCGGGGCTTGGCAGCTCGCTGCTTCGACGGGATTCCTGGCGAACGTCTTCAACGTCGAAAAGCTCCTCGTTCCTTCGCCAGCGGAAGTCGCCGACGCCGCCTGGGATAACCGCTCGCTTCTCCTCGAAAACGCCTGGGTCACGCTGCGCGAGCTCCTGCTGGGATTCGGCTGCGCTTTCGTGGCAGGCATCGTCTTCGCGATAGCCATGCACCTTTCAGGCTTCGTCCTGCGCTCGACCTATCCGCTGGTGATCGCCTCGCAGACGATCCCGATCATCGCCATCGCCCCGATCCTGGTGATCTGGTTCGGCTTCGGAATCGTCCCCAAGGCTCTCGTCGTCGCCCTCGTCTGCTTTTTCCCGATTA
>JBQCCT010000067.1:0-4054 GCA_051961955.1 Solirubrobacterales bacterium | reverse complement strand
TCTCCAAGAGCCGGCCGAGGCACCCTTTGAGGGCCTCCGAGACGTCATCCCAACCCTCGCGGTCGAGGACCATCGGAGTGCGACTGAGGTGCATGTCGTCGACTTCGTCCAGGGTTCCGGATTTCGACGCTGCCTCGAGATCTTCGAAGACCGTTTTTAGAACAGCACCAGCCATGCCTGGCCTAAGGCTGGCCGGCAGCCGCGACCATTCGTCGTCGCTGAGGAATTGGCGGCGGGTGGCGCGGTAGAAGTGCTCGGTGGCGCCGCGGCGCTGCTTCGTGTCAACCAGCTCGATGCAGTCGTATTTCTCGAGCACCCGTACGTGGTACGCGACAAGGTTGAGGCTCTGATCGAGCTGCTGAGCGAGCATGTTTGGGCTCGCGACCTTTTCATTGAGGATGATCAGGATCTGCACTCGCAGGGGGTGGGCGAACGCTTTCGCGACTATCTGTTCAACGCCCTCTTTCTTGTTTTTCGTCTTCGGCAAGGCCCTCGTCCTTTAGCTCGGTTTCCAGGGGTAGGTGGCCGATAACAAGACTTTACACGTTGTCAATCAGGAATTTCACAACGTTCCTGCGTTTTCCGAATATTGACGATTTTTGCTGGCCTACTCTTGATTGCTGGAATCTTTTAGAGTATTAATTACTCAGTCGCTTTAGAGCGATCGCCGTCTGAGAGGCGGCGCAGGGTGATCAAGGGAGACCAAGGGAGGTGGAAATCGTGCGGATGGGACTGCAGACTCGTGTCACGCCGGTGGCGATTCTCAAGGGAACTTGAGCCATGCTTAGAGCTTCAAAGGGGACGGCGCATCGCATGGCGATCGCCGTCCCCTTTGTTTGTTTAGAGCAGATTCGACCGACCACTACCGGTCGAGCAGCTCGCTGAACCGGAGCGCTGCCCGGGTTGGCGCGACGAACTCGTCGCATTGGTGCAGGAGGCCGACGGCGGCAAGGTCGCGCACCGCCCGCTCGATTGCGTCGCGTTCGGCGAACCCGCCACGGTCGCCACCCATTTCCCTCACCAGCTCGACGAGAGTTAGTCGCGTCGGGTGTAGATCGAGCAATTGCCGCAGCACCATGGACTCGACCCCATCGTCTTCGACCCAGGTCGTCTTGCTGCTGCTGTTGTCTTTGTTTCCGTTCATGATTCTCCCCAGACTCAAGTGCTGGCGGCATCCGAACTCTCCCCTCTGCCGCCCTCGATTTCTCCTAGCCCCAGGACCTGCCGCGCCCACGGCGCCATAGCCGCGCAGCGGTAGAAATGCTGCACGGAGCCGCGGACCGGTTTCGTCTCCACGAGGGTCACGGCACCGCGATCAGCCAGCACCCGGACGTGGTAGCTGACGTTGCTGAGCGGATGGCGCAGCGCGAAGGAGAGATCGCGCGGGCTGACCGCCTCACCGTCCGCCATCGCCTGCAGAATGAGACGTCGCAGTGGGTGGCGGAGGGCAACCAGCAGGTTGTCGTCGTCCGAGGAGTGATGAGGTGCCATGACCGTCCCGACTATAGGGACTGCATCGGCGTTTTGTCTGTAGACTTTTTGTCTACGCAAGAATTTACAATTACGGCACTATCTCGTGACTAGGGCGCGCCGACATCCTCGCGAACGCCACCCATCTCGGTGAAGACAGCGGTGACGCCACCGTCTCCACGCTGCTCGTCGGCGATCACATGGGAGACGGCGTTGATCAGTGCCAGATGGGTGAATGCCTGGGGAAAGTTGCCGAGGTGTCGACCGGACTCGGCGTCCAGCTCCTCGGCATAAAGGCCAAGCCAGCCGGCTGCCCCCAGCAGCCGCTCGCAGAGCTCCCGCGCCCGTCTTTGCTCACCGATCTCCGACAGCGCCGAGACCAGCCAGAAGGAGCAGATCAGGAAGGTGCCCTCCTGGCCCCGCAGGCCGTCGTCGGTCTCCTCGACCTTGTAGCGACAGACGAGGCCGTGCTCAGTCAGCTCCTCTGCAATCGCATTGACGGTCTCGCGAACGCGCGGATCGTCCGGGGGAAGAAAGCGGAGGAGCGGGATCAGAAGTAGCGAGGCGTCGAGGGCG
Organism: Solirubrobacterales bacterium; assembly: GCA_051961955.1. Lineage (GTDB taxonomy): Bacteria > Actinomycetota > Thermoleophilia > Solirubrobacterales > 70-9 > VAYN01. The sequence goes on along the minus strand of JBQCCT010000067.1, from coordinate 2,008 downwards.
TCGGTGTCGTAATGCTGACGGAAGACGCCGCCGCGGACACCTCGTTCGAGAATCTCGGCTTTGAACACCTCCGCCTTGGCCTGCCACCTCGAGGAGAGCTCGTCGTTGCCCGCCCAGCGGGCAAGCCGGGCTCCGCGCTCGACCGCGACCCAGATCATCAGCTTCGAGCTGACGTAGTGCTGGGGCTCGCCGCGCGACTCCCAGATCCCCTGGTCGGGATGTGGCCAGGCGTCGATCGCCGCCTCCACCTGGTATCGGATCAGATCGCGGTCGGCCGGGGTGCCGGTCCCTCGCAGCGCTTTTTCATGCACATAGACGGAGTCGAGCAGCGATCCCCAGACGTCGTTCTGGCGTTGGTCGTAGGCACCGTTACCGATCCGCACCGGCTTGGCGCCGCCATAGCCGCCGAGGTAGTCGAGGGTCCTCTCGGCGAGGTCGCGCTCGTGGCCGATCCCATACATGATCTGGAGGTCGGGGTGGTCCTTACAGACGTCGACGATGAAGCGCATGAAGTCGCGCGCCTCGTGGTCGAAGCCGAGCGTGTGCAGGGCCCAGAGGCTGAAGGTCGAGTCGCGGATCCAGCTGAATCGGTAGTCCCAGTTGCGTTCGCCGCCGGGCGTCTCCGGCAGCGAGGTGGTGGGGGCGGCGACGATCGCGCCGGTAGGCGTATAGGTAAGGCCCTTGAGGACGAGGGCCGAGCGCTGCAGGTGGATCCGCCAGGGATGGTCGGGAAAGTCGCCGTCGCGCAGCCATTCGCGCCAGAACTCTTCGGTCGAGTCGATCCTCTCCAGCGCCTCGGGGGCGCTGCGCGGTCCGCCGAGCCCGCCGTCACTCCACGTGAGGGCGCAGAAGGCGGTCTGGTTTTCCTGCAGGGTGACCGTGCCATGGGCCGCAGCCCCGACAATCTCGAGGTTGAGGTCGCTGGTCAGCAGCAGCTCGGTTCCGTCGGCGACGGTGGCGAGGGCTTCGCCGAGCTCACCACCACTCCATTGCGCATCCTCGCTTCCGTAATTGAAACGCGGCGCACACTCCATCTCCATTTCGACGTGGCCGTCGATGCAGGTCATCGTCCGCAGCAGCGAGCAGTCCGACTCGTGGCCGGTCTCAGGGCGCCCCCGTTGGCCAGATTGCTCGCCATCCCCGGCAGGGACCCACTCGGCGATCGTCAGCGCGTCCTTGACCACTACCCAGCCGGTGTCGGTCACCCAGGTGGTCTCGATCACGAGCGTTCCCGGCTCGTAGCGGCGAGCGATCGGGACGATCACCCCCTTCGGCCGCAGGCTCATATGGCCAGCGCCGCGGTCGAGCAGGGCTGCGAAGGCGCTGGGTGCATCGAAGCGCGGAAGGCAGAGCCACTCGACGCTGCCGTCATAGGAGACCAGGGCGGCGGTGTGACAGTCCGAGAGGAAGCCGTAGCTCGCGATCGGGGGGAAGCGGTCGTTCAGGGAGCCCACGGACGTTGCCAAGCTACCAGCGGGCTACGCTGAATCCGATGAATCTCCCGATCGCCCACGTCGAGGGCGTCTATGCGTTCGTGGAGCTGGCGCCGCTGCTGATCGCGGCGGCGCTCTACGCGAAGCGCAGCTCGACCCTCGCCGCGCGGGCCCGCCCTTTACCGGTCTGGCGCCAGATTTGCTTTGCCGCCGGGCTGCTCCTGATCGCCGCGGCCCTGGTAACGCCGATCAGCGACGCGGCGGAGGAGCTGGTGACCGCGCACATGATCGAGCACCTGATGATCGGCGATATTGCCTCGCTGCTACTGGTCTTGGGTTTGACCGGACCGCTGCTGCAGCCGATCCTCGCGATCCGCTTCTTCGACCGGCTGCGGATCCTCGCCCACCCGCTGGTCGCCTTCCCGCTCTGGGCACTCAACTTCTACTTCTGGCACATCCCGACCTTCTACGACGCCGCTTACGGCGGGGCGCCCCTGCACGCGCTCGAGCACGCGACCTTCATCTTCTTCGGCTGCCTGATGTGGATGCCGATCTTCGGGCCGCTGCCGAAGCCG
>JBQCCT010000066.1:0-3250 GCA_051961955.1 Solirubrobacterales bacterium | reverse complement strand
GGTGCCGGAGCTGCTGAAGAACAAGCAGATCTACACCCTCGACCTGGCCGCGCTGGTCGCCGGCTCCAAGTACCGCGGCGAGTTCGAGGAGCGCCTGAAGAAGGTGATGAAAGAGATCACCCAGCGCGGCGACATCATCCTTTTCATCGACGAGCTCCACAACCTGGTTGGCGCCGGCGCCGCCGAGGGCGCGATCGACGCGGCCTCGATCCTGAAGCCGGCCCTGGCCCGTGGCGAGCTGCAGACGATCGGCGCGACCACGCTCGACGAGTACCGCAAGTACCTCGAGCGCGACAGCGCGCTGGAGCGTCGCTTCGCCCAGATCAAAGTTGACCAGCCCTCGCCCGAGGACACGGTGAAGATCCTCGAAGGGCTGCGCGAGCGCTACGAACAGCACCACCGGGTGACGATCCGCGACGACGCGCTCGAAGCCGCCGCCGAACTTGCCGACCGCTACATCTCCGACCGCTTCCTGCCGGACAAGGCGATCGACCTGATCGACGAGGCGGGTTCGCGGATGCGGATCAAGTCGATGAGCACGCCGCCTGTGTACCGCGACCTCGAGGAGGAAATCGAGACGACGCGGCGCGAAAAGGAGGCGGCGATCGAGGCCCAGGAGTTCGAAAAAGCCGCCAACCTGCGCGACACCGAGCGCCAGCTGACGACCCGCAAGCGCCAGCTCGAAGACGAGTGGGCAGAGGGTGAGAACGGCGAACGGCCGGAAGTGGGCGAGGAGGAGATCGCCGACATCGTCTCGATGTGGACCGGCATCCCCGTCTTCAAACTGACCGAGGCCGAGACCAAGAAGCTGATCCGGATGGAGGAAGAGCTGCACAAGCGCGTGATCGGCCAGGAGGTTGCGATCACCGCCGTCTCGAAGGCGATCCGCCGCAGTCGCGCCGGGATCAAGGACCCGAAGCGGCCGGCCGGCTCGTTCATCTTCCTCGGTCCCTCGGGCGTGGGGAAGACCGAGCTCGCCCGCACCCTCGCCGAGTTCCTCTTCGGCGACGAGGAGGCGATGGTCCGGATCGACATGTCCGAGTACATGGAGAAGCACGCGGTCAGCCGCCTGGTCGGCTCGCCCCCGGGCTACATCGGCTACGACGAGGGCGGTCAGCTGACCGAGGCCGTGCGGCGCAAGCCGTACAGCGTGCTCCTGCTCGACGAGATCGAGAAGGCGCACCCGGACGTCTTCAACATCCTCCTGCAGATCCTCGAGGACGGGCGCCTCACCGACGCCCAGGGTCGCACCGTGGACTTCCGCAACGCGATCGTGATCATGACCTCGAACATCGGCGCTTCGGAGATCTCGAAGAACACCTCGATCGGGTTCACCGTCTCCGACGAGACCGGCATGTCCTACGACGACATGAAGAACCGGATCATGTCCGACCTGAAAAAAGTCTTCCGGCCGGAGTTCCTCAACCGGATCGACGAGGTAATCGTCTTCCACAAGCTGGCGAAGGAGGAGGTCAAGGAGATCATCGACCTGATGATCAACCGCGTCCGCGTCCAGGTCGCCGAGCACGAACTGCAGCTGGAGCTGACCGACGAGGCCAAGGACCTGCTGGTCGACAAAGGCTGGGACCCGTCGATGGGCGCCCGTCCGCTGCGCCGGGCGATCCAGCGCTACATCGAGGACCCGCTGGCCGACGAAGTCCTGCGCCAGGGCGAGATGGTCCCCGGCTCGACGGTGATGGTCGCCCGCGACCCCTCCGGGGACGAGGAGGACAAACCGCTCAGCCTGGAGATCATCGCCCCGAAGAAGCCGAGGCCGAAAGCGGTCGAGGAGCCGAAGCGCGAGAAGGTCGGCGTCGGCGCGAAGAAGGACGGCGGCGACGAGGGTGGTCCCGAGGATCACGGCTCCGACGGCGCCGGCGACGTCCAGCCCTGATCGAGAGCGAACGATGAAGGAACCGGGTCGCGCTGCGATCGGCACCTGGAGCGGAGGCCGCTTCCTCCGTTTCGGGGAGGCGATCGAGGAGGATCGGCTGGCGGCGCTGCTGCGGCCCGGTGGCGGGATCGAGACGGTCCTCACCGCCGACGCCTATGGGCAGGGCGAGGCCGACCGGGTGTTGGGGCGGGCGCTGGAGGGCGTGCCGGGCGATGAGTTCTGCCTGATCGGCGCGGTTGGGCACGACTTCTACGAGGGCGAGCGCGACGGGCCGAAAGGCTTCCCACGTTTCACCGACCCGCGCCTGCGCGGCCCGGACAAGTACGCCGACTACCTGCGGATGGCGACCGAGGAGAGCCTCAGCCGGATCGGTGCCTACTCGTTCGACCTGCTGCTCCTCCACAACCCCGATCGCATCGGTTACTCGAGCGAGGTGGTCTGGGATGCGATGGCGGCGCTGCGTGAGGAGGGCCTGGCGGCCCGGATCGGAATCGCGCCGGGACCGGCCAACGGCTTCACCCTCGACCTCATCTCCTGCCTCGAGCGCTTCGGCGACCGCATCGACTGGGCGATGATCATCCTCAACCCGCTCGAGCCCTGGCCCGGGGAGCTCTGCCTCGACGCGGCCGCGCGCCACGAGGTCAAGGTGCTGACCCGCGTGGTCGACTATGGCGGCCTCTTCTGGGGCGACGTGCGGCCGGGAATGGAGCTGGCCAAGCACGATCACCGGGCCTTCCGCCCGGAAGGCTGGATCGAGGCGGGGGTGGAGAAGCTGGAGCGCCTGCGTCTCTTCGCCGAGCGCGCTGGGCTGACCACGATGCAGCTGGCCTGCCAGTGGAACCTCGCCCATCCTGCCGTCGAGTCCGCCGCGCCGACCCTGATCCAGGAGATCGGCCCCCAAGCGCGTCCGATCGAGGACAAGCGCGCCGAGCTGGGTGCCCTCCCCGCTGACCTGCGCCTCAGCCCCGAGGACGTCGCCGAGATGCGCAAGATCGGCGACAACACCGGCTGCATGGCCCTCAAGGGGGCCAACCCGGAGCACGAGGGGGAAGAGCGCCCCGACCGCTGGCCCCTCACCGACGACCTCGCCGCCGTCGGCACCCGCTGGGGCATCGACCCCGATCGCGACCTCGCCGCAACCCACTGATTCGCGAGTCCGCGTCAGTCCTTGCTGTACAAGGGTTGACGCGGACTCGGCGGTTTAGCCTCCGCCGCGGGCGCCGATAGCGTCGCGCCGATGGATCGCAAGTGGTGGACGCTGGCTGGGGCTTGCGCGGGGCTGTTCCTGCTGATGCTGGACTCGACCGTGGTGGCGCTGGCGCTGGCGGCGATTCGGCATGACGTGGGGGCGAGTTC
>JBQCCT010000065.1:0-2918 GCA_051961955.1 Solirubrobacterales bacterium | reverse complement strand
AAGCCCTTCTGCGGGGCGAAGTAGTAGGCGTCGGCCTGGAGCAGGTCGACGGGCAGGCCGCCGGCGCCAGAGGTGGCGTCGATCAGGACCAGCGACTCGCCGGCGCCCTCGGGCCGCCGCACGTCGACCATGACGCCGGTCGAGGTCTCGTTGTGAGCCCAGGCGATCACGTCGGCGGCGGGATCGGCCGTCGGCGCGGGTGCGTCGCCCGGCTCGGCTTCGACCAGGATCGGGTCGCCGAGAAAGGGCGCCGCCGCGGTCGACTTGGCGAACTTCTGCGAGAACTCGCCGTAGGTGAGGTGCAGCGCCCGCTCGCTCACAAGCCAGGCCGCAGCCGCCTCCCAGAAGGCGGTGGTGCCGCCGTTGCCGAGGGCGATCCCGTAGCCGTCGGGCAGCGAGAGCAGCTCGCCGAGGCCGGTCCGCACCTCCCGCACCAGGTCCCGCACCGGCGCCTGGCGGTGCGAGGTCCCCATCAGGTCCGAGCGCTCGGCCAGGCGCGCCAGCGCCTCCGGGCGCACCTTCGAAGGGCCGCAGCCGAAACGGCCATCGGCGGGCTTGAGCTCGGTCGGAATCTGCGTGGTCGTCTGCGGCGCCATCGGGCTCGACAGGTTATTGACCAAAGCGGGTGGACTGCCGCCGGGGTCCGAACTAGGCTCGGCAGTGCGGTTTGTGGACGTCCACCACCGAGGGGAGCGACATGTACCCGGTCACCTACGAAGCCGACTTCAACCCAGCACCGAACCGCTGGACCACCTTCTTCCGCCTGATCCTGGCGATCCCGTGGCTGATCGTCGCGGTGTTCTGGGGGCTGCTCTTCGCCTTCACCCATTTCTTCGCCTGGATCGCGGTGACGATCCTCGGCCGCTATCCGCAGTGGCTCTACGACTTCAACGCGGGGGTGGTCCGCTACACCGTCCGGCTCTCCGCCTGGGTCTACCTGCAGACCGACGAGTGGCCTCCGTTCGGGCTCAGCGACGACCCGAACTATCCGATCCGCGTCAAGATCGCCCCGCCGGCGCCCAGCCAGAGCCGCCTCAAGGCCTTCTTCCGCCTGATCTTGGCCCTGCCGATCGCGATCGTCGTCAGCTACGGCTCGCGCTTCGTCCTTGCCGGCCTCGCGGTCATCGCCTGGCTGACGATCGTCTTCCGCGGCTATCTGCCCGAAGGCGTCAACGCGGCGTTGACCTATGTCAACGGCCTCGACGCCCGGGCGCTCGGCTACATCGCGATCCTCACCGACCAATATCCGCCGATCGGGCTCGACCGTCCCGGCGGCAGCGCCCCGATTGCCGCGGCACCATCGCCCCCCGCTCCCGAGGCGGCCTGAGCAGATGGCCGAGGGAGAGAGCAATGCGACCAAGGGCGACGGCTACGCCGTCGCCCACCTCGACGACCTCGGCGAGGGCTGGGGTTTCCGCAAGATCCGCAAGGAGCTGGGGGTCACCGCATTCGGCGTCAACGCCATCGTGATGCCGCCCGGCTACGAGTCCAGGCGTCATTACCACGACGAGCAGGAGGAGCTCTACTTCGTCCACCAGGGCCGGCTCGAAATCGACCTCGACGGCACCAAGTACGTGCTGGAGCCAGGCGGTCTGGCCTGGGCCGACGCCCATGTAGTTCGCAGCCTCAAAAACCTCAGCGACTCAGAAGACGCGATCTACGTCTGCGTCGGCGGCAAAGACGGCTACGTCGGCCGCGACGGGCGGGTTCCCGAGGGTGAGTCGGATCCTCGGGGGCCGATTAAGGAGAACCCTGGCTAAGCTGCGGGACACGCGCCCGTAGCTCAGCTGGATAGAGCGCCGCCCTCCGGAGGCGGAGGCCACAGGTTCGAATCCTGTCGGGCGCGTTGGGTACTGCCGCCGGGTGATTCCAATACTGTCGCGCTGTGAACGGCGCCTCTCAGGACGACGCCCGGCAGGACACGCGCCCGCCGCGCGGCGCATTGATCGTGGTTGCGGTCGGGCTGGTTGCCTGTGTCGTCGCCGCGCTTGCCTCGGTTGGCAAGGGCGAGGGGGAAGCGGCGAACCTGGAATGGGTGCAGAACCGCTCGGTCGCCGACCCGAAGGCGGTTCCGGTGCCGGGTGGCAACGGCGAGATGGGCTTCGTCGGCACCTCCATCCACGCCACCGGCACCAACGTCAGCGGCTACTCGCTCTTCGACGTCGCCACGACGCTGAAGGTCTCGGCAGGTTCGCCGGTCGGCGGCGGTCGCATCCTCTGCACGGTCGCAGCCAAGCACGGCACCGAAATCGCCCAGAGCTCGGGTGGACTGCGGGCCACTTACCCGCGCTCCTCCGAAGACGGCATCTACAGCCAGGCGGTGCCGGAAACGGTGCTGATGAACTTCAGCTCCCACAGCGCCGAACTCGCTTCGCTCGAAGTTCCCGACCGGCCGAGGGGCTTCACCACCGAACGCGGAGTGAAGCTGGAATGGCCCGAATACACGGTCGGGGTCGAGCACCTCAAATACTTCATCGCCGGCAAGCCGAAGACGGACCTGGAACTGCCCTTCTTCACGATCTGGAAAACGACCGCCCCGCCCGCGGCAGCGATCAGCTGCGCGCTGACGACCAGCGCCGGCACCTCGACCGTGCATGCGCAGATCGCGCTGGCCAAGAGCTCGCCGCCGATCGACGAACAGGCCGAAGAAGAAAAAGCCGAACAACGCGAAGAAACGGAAGAACAGAAGGAAGAAGAAGGCTAGGAGGCCAAGCCACCTAGGGCGCGACCAGCAGCTCCGGTCCTTCCATCATCCCTTTGCCGACCTTGTTCAGCGCTGGATTTGCCGGTGCCCCCGCCATCCGCCGCGGGTCCAGTGGTCCGCACATCGAGACCGCGTCCTCCGCGCTCAGGTCCGGGCGCAGCCAGGCGGCCTCGGCTTCCGGGCTGGGCAGGATCGCCGGCATCCGGTCGTGGAC
>JBQCCT010000064.1:0-12319 GCA_051961955.1 Solirubrobacterales bacterium | reverse complement strand
CCGGCCGACCTCGACCTCGGAGACCACGGCTCGGTCCTCCCGCGCCGCCATCGCCTCGGCGCTTGCGAGCGCCTTTCGCTCAAGCTCCCAGATCTCCCGGGTCGTGAAGCGGGCACCTTTCCGGCTTTCGGCGATCCTGATCACCTCGGACCGGGCGAGGTAGGCGTCTGCCAGCTCGACCACCTCTTGACCCGGTGCCCCGGCAGGCAGGTTGTCGGCGACGGCCTGGATCGCATCTCGGCGGTCGAAGTGGGAGGCGTGGGCGGTGACAGCGGCTTCGACCTCGGCGATGGTGACCTGCCCCTCGGGGGCCTGGCGGCCGTGGTCGAGGGTGGCGCGGATCGCCTCGCGATCCAAGCCGATCTCCTCGGCCTTCTCCCGCCACAGGTCGCGAAGGCTCTCCGTGGTCAGGTGGCGGTCCTTCACCTCCCTCGTCGCCAAGGTCGCGATCTGGCGGGCGCGAGCGCTCGCCCCCTCCCCCGCCGCCTCGAGTATCTGCTGGCGGCGGGTGGAGAAGGCGCGCAGGTGGTCGGGGTCGAAGCCCCGGATCTCGGCGATGCCGTTCACCACTTCGCGCCAGCGGACGCCGAGGCGGCGGGTCAGCTCGTCGCGCAGGTGGGCCTCGTAGATGTAGCTGGCGGTTTTCGCGTGCTCGTAGATCGCCGGGTGGTAGAGCCGGGTCCAGCGGCCCTCGGCAAAGGTGGCGTTGGCGACCAGGACGTGGGTATGGAGCTGCGGGTCACCGGCGCGGGAGGAGCGATGGACGTAGCCGGCGGCAAGAAAGCCGTTGCCTTTGACGAAGACGTGGCCGCCGGCACCGCGCCGGGTCCAGCAGGCGATCCCCTGGAGATAGTCGAGACCAGCCTGCACCGCCTCGGCGTGAGCGGCTTTGACCTCTCCCGCGACGGGATGACCGCCGAGCGCCCACAGCACCGAGACCGACTTCGGCGCGGAGAAGGTGAGATCGAAGCCGGGGACCGCTCCGCCTCGACGTGGCGGAGGCCGAGCGGCTCGCCGCTGGCCGGGTTGGTCCTGGTCAGCATCGCGGTCAACTGGTCGGGATCGACCTTGCCTTGCAGGCCGAGATCCTCAGATGCATCACCGAGCCAGTAGCCCTCGCCGGAGTAGTAGTCCTCGGCGCCTTCGGCGACCTTGCCGAGGTAGTAGCCCTCCTGCCCCGCGCCCATCTTCCCGATGGAGAGCATCAGCGCGGGCCTCTGGCGATGGCGGCGTCCATGCCCTTGCTGTCCAGGGCGGGGCGTGGGTGCATCGGGGGGACGCCGGGGAAGCCCTCGGGGAGGGGCAAGCGCCCCGGCGAATTGCGGCGGCAGTCCACGGAGTGGAAATGCCGGAGGCGGGCCTATCGCCCCGCCGATCTGCCCCGCCACGGCGCTCACGGTCGGGGAGGGGATCACTTAGTGATAGGGCGTGAGGGGTTCTGCGGTGTGGGCAGATGCTTCGGCTCAAGAGCCTTGATCTGGCTCCTGAGCCTGGGCATCTACCTTGGGCTCGTAGCTCTAGCTGGAGCTATTTGCCTTTTCGTTTCTGCTTCTTCTTGGACTCGTCTTCTTCGGATTCTCGGAGTCGGTCGAGGATCGGGCGGTTCTCCTCCGCCCGCTGTTTCAGCCGTTCCAGGAACTCCTTGTCCTCCCGCCGCTCGCCGATGTGTTCGTCGGGCGATTGCCTCCGGGGTCAGCAGGTAGGGCTCGCCCTCGGCGAGGGGCGGGCTAAGGCCCATCGCCGCCAAGGCCCACACCGACTCCGTAACCAGCGGCGTCACCACGTAGAAGTGCTCGACGGCTCCGCGCCGCTGCTCTTCTTCGGCGATCTCCAACACGCCGAGCTTCGCCAGCTCGCGGACGTGGTAGCTGACGCTTGAGAGCGGCTGCCTCATCGAGTGGGCCAGGTACTTCGGGCTGGTCGGCTCTTCGGCCACCACGTAGCGGTGCAGCAGCGCCCTTCGGAGCGGATGCCTGAGAGCATCCAGAAGCGCCTGGGTCGGGTCGTTCTCCTTCGTTGCCATCGCGATCACCTCCGCCCCGCCTCGGCCTGGACCGCGAAGCTCCCGCTCACCTGTGGGCCGGGCGGTATCCACTCGATCCCTCGCAGCAGGTGCTCCACCCCCACTTCGAGCGTGGCGGCGATCTTCATCAGCGTGTCGACGCGGGGGATGCGGCGCCCCTGCTCCAAGTGGCCGATCTCGGTGCGGTGAAGCGAGCAGAGCGCTCCGAGTTCTTCCTGGGAGAAGCCCGCACGGCGGCGGGCTCTCCACAGGTTCTTTCCGATTCGCTCGGCCGCCTCCCTGTCTGCTCGTCGCCCGTCCATCAGGCGTCGAAGAGGACGTAGGCCCGGACGGCGGCTCTCGTCGGGATGAGGAGGTCGTCGTCGCGGCGGTGGAGCAGGCCGATGGCGGTGAGGTCGCGGATCGCCCGCTCGATGCGGTCGCGCTCTGCGAACTCGGGGAAGCCGACCGTCTTCTCGCGGATCAGCTCCTCCCGCGTGAGCGGCTCGGGGTAGATGAACATGATCTCTCGCAGGACGCTCGCTTGGTCGCGGTCGTCTTGGTCGGCGGTGGTCGTCTGGAACCAAGGGCGCCAGTAGATTTCTCGTCAGCCATGGGGAGGTGCGCCTCCTTATGGTCAGGCCCTCGGTTGGTGTTCACGCACCGCCGGGGGCTGCTTTCTGGAGCCGGTAGCCCGCTACCGTTCCCGCTGCGATCGGCCTGGTTCGTCTATGCCGGTCGCCACGGGGCCGGCGTTGCAGCGCGCGGCCCCACTTATGTTTGAGCGCCGAGGGTAGCAGAAGTGTCGCGGCTACCCCGACACTTGGCTATCGGCCGCGTGCGATTTCAGCGACCGTGCTGTGGTGCAAGCCGGTCTCCTCGGCGATCTCCCGCAGGGAGAGCCCTGCGGCAAGTGCATCCGCGAACGCCTTGCGCCTCGCCTCTCGCACAGACTTCGCGTCGCGTTCAAAGCTCACCTGGGCATTGCGGACCGCCTCGCGGGCCATCCGGCGCGTGGGATCGTCGGCCATGAACTCAATCGAGCGGACGACAGACCGTGTCGAGTTCGACGATCTGCGCGGCTATGTGCTCGGCCTCTGCGTCAGCTAGCTGCGATGTCGTCGCCTCCAGGGTCCCCTCCTCACCGCTTGCTTCACGCCCATTGAGGGCAGCCATGATCCCTGCAAAACGCTCTCCGTCCTCGGAATGCGTGAAGTCCTCCGGACTGGAGGTGCCGAGGATCAGACCAGCATTGAAGAGCCGGCGCTGGATCGGAGCAGAGCCGGTGGCGAGCGCCTTGACCGCCTCATAGAGCTTGTATTTCACGTAGTCCTGCGCGATGCGCCGACTCTACTGCGCGAACGCCCGTCAGGAAGAACTCCTGGCGCGCGTCTACACTTGACATATGGCAACCGCCGTTAAGAAGCTCGATTTGCATGTTGGCGAACTGGTCGAAATCGACGGTCGGCGCTACGAGGTGGTACCGGATCGCCAAGGCGGCCTGACTTTGGAGCCGCCGATCACGCCGATCTCAGAGCTTTACCGCGGGCGCGGCATGAAGCCTGCCTCGATAGAGGATTTCGAGCGGCTGACCACCGACGACCTTACGGACGGCGAGGGCTAGCACCGCCCTGCCCCTCGGAGGGGGCCGGGCGAGCTTGCGGTACCGATCCTCGGGCGCGCATATCCTGCGCGGGTGTCTTCGCCGAAACGCAACCTGCCGTCTGTCTCGATCAAGTTCCACCGCGAGGAGTGGGCACAAGAGGTAGAGCGGCTAGATGAGCGCTCACCGGGACGGGTTCACGCCGAGCGAGCCCGACGCGAAATCGAAGGCGAGTCCAAGTCCCTCGACTGGAGGAAATGCGAAGCCGAAGGCGGGGATGGAACGACGCTTCCTGGCTGCCGCAAGCTTTATGTCCCGCTTGGACGCCAAGGGGCAACCGAGGCCCCCTTCGGCTTCGTGTTCCAGCTGGCACAAGAGGAGAACGGCGGGCTAGTCTGGAACTTCATTGCTTTCGGAGAGCGCCATCCCGACAACCCGGCGACGCGCACCGTCTATGAACGCGCCCACAAGCGGCTGCATGGGCGCTATCCGTAACGGCTACTGCCGCGGATCCTCGATCTCAATAGGGATCGAGTCAGGGACCGGGAGGCCAGCCGCTGCCGCCGCTTCGATGCGAGGTAGCTCGCGTTCAAACTCGACGTGAATCTCCCACGCCTTTTCGGGCGATACCGCCACTAATTCGTGCCCGTTCCGCTCGTTGAGTGCGACCGCGTAGAACTGCTCGTCCGTGCACGCCAAGTTCTGAACTCGCAGCAACATTGCCTCTAAGGTAGCGATGATTTCCGACCCCGACAACCCGTAGCTAACGTGAGCGCAGCTGACGACCTGCATGATGCGATCTTTGGGTTCCGCCCCGCTAAGGCAGGAACTGCATATGAGCGGCTAGCAGCCGTGGTTCTGGCCAGCTTCGGCTGGCAGGGTGTAAAGCACGAAACCAGGCTGCGACCCGAAGGTCGCAGAGCAGAGCAACGGTTGGACGTAACCGCAACTCATCCAGATGGATCGATTCAGCGCTTGCTGGTCGAGTGCAAGGACTGGAGCAAGTGTCGGCAAGGGAACGCTCGACGCCTTGGTCGGCGTGCGCGACCAAGCTGGGTTCGACGCGGCGATGGCTGTCACGACCAAGGGGTTCACCTCAGGCGCGGTCGACGTGGCCGTAGATGAGGACGTGGCCATGGTGGTCCTCCGCGAGGTACAGCCTGATGAGCAATTCGTAATGGGGTTCACGCTAGAACTCACTCCATGGGGACATGACTGGAGCGATGTCCAGCTTCTAGCCGATCCGACCGCCGACGTTCAGCCTGGTCCGGCAGGTCAGATAAGCACCGATGAGCGCCTCCTTTATCCGGACGGTGCCCCTGCTGAGACCCTGGCGGAGGTATTCCAATCCCAGAGCGTTTCGTGGCAGGAGGGAAAGTTCGAGCACGAAGTCCGGTTTGACGAGGGACGCCTAGTCCCGACGAAGAGCGGCCAATGCGTCCGAATTATCGGAATCAAATGGACAGAGACCGCAAGGAAATCATCCCCAATCAAAAGCAGCTCCATGGAGAAGGGCAAGCCATGTCTCGTCGTTGAACAACTGAACGGCGAAGCCGAGTCGGAAGGAGCGCGACTGGTTGTTGACCGTCATCTCAATGCGTGGCAAATCAATGAGGCCGGAGAAGTCGTCTCGGCGGAGCAATTGACCTAGCCATCTTCTCCGTCAGTTGGTTTACGCTGGCGTCGCTGCTCCTCGATTTCTTCTCGCCGCTGGCGATTTTTTTCATCTGCTTCCGCTCGGCTAACCGTGAGGAGTCCGCCCGAGCTCCAGCCCCACCTTCGCAGCGTGTCGCGGATCTCCTCGAGGCGCTCGTTGACGTCATGCAAGTCTCGGCGCGTTGGAGACTCCAAATACATGAATTGCTCTAGGTCCAAATCAAGATCCTCATTGAACACACGCTTGCGGTCCTCGTCCTTGTATTCGACAGATACGGAATAGGACATTGGTAAGTCAGAACCGACGCGCTGAAATCCGATGTCGAAGAAGGTCCGAAAACGTTTGCCCGGCGCTAGCGTCGGAATGCCCTGGTTCAACATCTTGAACTTGTTAACTGGAACATCAACCGCGCTGGCAAGGGGCGGATTGATCTTGAACTTCACATCGCGAGCCAAGGACGTTCCTAGATTGACAACTTCCAAGTAGGTCTCAACGCCTCTCTCAACGTCGAAATCCATCACGACAAAGGGGCGGTTCTGCTGCTCTCTGAGGCGCCGTGCCTCCCGAACCTGCCGCCACGCTACAAGAGCAGCAACGATCAAGACTCCAAGCTGCGCCGCCACCAAGACAACCTGAGCTTCTTCCGCCCACGTAACTGGAGTATCCATGCGGCCACCGTGTCAATCCAGTCGGATGGGCTCAGGCAAAAGCCGCCGCGACTCGATCGCTAGTCCTCTTTATCGGCATGGAGCGACCCGAACTGGCGCTCGAACTCCTGGGGATCGAGCCGCTGCTCGCCGTGACGCGCGAGGATCGCCTCGACGGAGGTATCCCGGCCCTCCACTGCCTCAAGCGCCGCCAGCGCTGCATCCACCCGATCCTCGGGCAGATGGTCAAGCACTGCGTGGGCTTTCTCGCGGGTCGTCACAACGAGGATTGTACCCCGGTTCTAGTGACGCCAATTGGAGCCCTTCGGGGGCGCAGACGCTCATGCTCGTGCGCCAGTCGTGCGCCAGTGCGACACGAAAACAGCCGGTTTCAGCCGGAGACAACCGGACAAGGGCGCGGATCAGAAACAGCCTGCAAACCGCTCTAACAAGCCAAAAATCCTGCTCAAACGAAAAAGGCGCCTACCGGAATCGAACCGGTGTAAACGGCTTTGCAGGCCGCTGCGTAGCCACTCCGCCAAGGCGCCGAGGGACGGGGGAAGCCTAGCGTTGCTCAGGCGGATTCGTGCGGCGGTGTGGCTACTGCTCGTATTCCTCGACGGTGCCGCCGTCGCGCATGCTGGCGTCGTCGGGGTCATCGCCGGCTTCGCGGAGGGAGCGACGCTGGCGGAGGTAGTCCCAGGCCTTGTCGAGCTGGACCTGGAGCTCTTCGAGACGGGCGTGCTCGTCGTCGTCGAGGCCCTCGCCCTCGTGGCGATGGAGGAGCGACTCCTCCTCCTGCACCAGTTGGTCGATGCGGTCGAGCACTTGCTGATCGTCCATGTGCCGTCTCTACCCGGTTGCCGGCGATTCGAGCACCCGGAAGCTTATGCCCGCCTGCTGCAGTCGAGCGAGAAGCGCGTCACCCATGGCGACGGCGGTGGTGAGCTGGCCAGCTCGCTCGGGCAGATCGTCGAAGGCGAGGCAGAGTCCGGACTCAGCGAGCATTTTCGAGGTCTCGCTGTAGCCGGGATCGCCGCCGCTGACCTCGGTGACGACGCGCTTGCCCCCGCCCTCGCCTACGAAGGTGATCTTGAACCAGCTGCGCCCGCGCTCGGCCTCGCTCGGGCCCTCGCCCGGCGCTTTCAGCTTCAGCAGCAGCTTGCGAGTCGGCGGCAGCTGTGCCAGCAGGCCGGCGGTGCCGACGCCGCCGGCGATCGCGCCGACGGTGGCGAGGTGCTTGGCGACCATGTGGTGGCCGTAGGTGAACTGGGGGCCGTAGCGGTCGAGCGCGGCGGCGGAGCGGCGGACGATCGCGCCGTCGATCGTCGGCAGCGGCACCGTCCAGCCGCCAAGGCTCTCCTCGTGGCGGATCCGCGCCGGCGCCGCGTGGATCTTGCGACCACTCGTGCGCGGCTCCTGACGGCGCCGCTCCTTGGCGGCGCCCAGCGTCTGGCGGGCGCGGCCGAAACCGTTGATCGCAGAGTGGAAGGTCCCGCCGGAGAAGCGGGCGTTGCTCTTTACGTAGCCGTTGACCTTCAGCGGCACGCCCTCGGGCAGCTGCTGCACGGTGAAGTAAGCGCCGAGGTCGTGCGGGATCGAGTCGAAGCCGCAGCAGTGGACGATCCGGGCGCCGCTGTGCTCCGCTTCGGCGTGGTGCTCGACCCAGGTGCGGTCGACAAACTCGGGCTCGCCGGTGAGGTCGACGTAGTCGGTCCCGGCGGCGGCGCAGGCGGCAACCAGCGGCCCGCCGTAAAGAGCGTACGGGCCGACGGTGGTGATGACGACCCGGGTCGACTCGGCGACCCCACGCATCGCCTCCGGGTCGGCGGCGTCGGCGACGACGACCCCGGGCTTCGGGGCATCCGGCTTGGCGGCAACAAGGCGCGCGGCGACGGCGTCGAGCTTGGCGCGATTGCGGCCGACCAGCGCCCAGCGCATCATCGGCGGGGCATGAGCACCCAGGTAGTCGGCGGTCAGCCCGCCGGTGAAGCCGGTGCCGCCAAAAAGGACCAGGTCGTACTGGCGCGAAGTCTCCATTCTCGGCATTCTCTCAGTAGCGACGCCCGGGAGGCTGCACGTGGAACGGGCGCCGCAGACGACCAGTCAACGACCACGACGCCCGTTTCACATGCATGGGTTGAACGGAGGCCTTTGACAAATGTCAGGCCTAGGCCAAAGAAATCGATATCGAGGACCCATCCATTCCACGCAAATTGCGGGAAAATCTCAGCTCAGCGACTTTGTTGCGGCGGTGGAAAGGGAGATCGAGAGGAACTTCGAGACGCCCCAGGCCTTCCACGCCTTCTCGGTCGAGCGCTTCTGTGACTTCTGGAGCCTCTTCCTCGAGTGGGCCGATCCGCTGCGTTCCGGCGACTCGGAGCCGGTCTGCACGGACGACCGCTGCGAGGCTGCAACTTTTTTCCCGAACCTGCGGCTGAACTACGCCGAGAACCTACTGGAGCCGCGGGCATCCGAGCAGGACGAGCGGGTCGCGGTGGTTGCCCGCCACGGCGACGGCTCGCGACAGGAGATCAGCCGGCGCGAGCTGCGGGAGCGGGTGCGGCGGCTGGCAGGGCACCTGCGCGGCCTCGGCGTCGAACCGGCCGATCGCATCGTGGCGATCGCCGCCAACGACCTCGAGGCGCTGACCGGCGCGCTCGCCGCGGCGGCGATCGGCGCCACCTTCTCCAGCGCCTCACCCGAGATGGGAGCGCCGGCGATCCTGAGCCGCTTCGAGCAACTCGCGCCGCGACTGCTGATGGCGAGCTTCGGCGGCGACAGCGTCGCTGCGGTGGCTGGGTCCCTGCCCACTTTGGAGGCGGTGGTCGCACTCGATTCCGAGCCTACGCCCGAGGGGCTCCGCGTCCCGGTCCACCGGATCGCCGAGCTGCTGGCTTCGCCCCCGGCCAAGCCGCTGCCCGACGGCTGGGAGCGCTTCCCCTTCAACCACCCCCTCTTCATCCTTTTCACCTCCGGCACCACCGGGGCGCCGAAATGCATCGTCCACGGCGCCGGCGGGACGCTGCTCGAGCACCTCAAGGAGCACCGCCTGCACGGCGACCTCCGACCGACCGACACCCTCTTCTTCCAGACCAGTGCCGCCTGGATGATGTGGAACTGGCAGCTTTCGGCGCTCGCCTGTGGAACGCGGATCGTTGTCTTCGACGGTCCGCTGGCCGAACCGGGAACCCTATGGCGCATCGTCGCCGAGGAGGAGGTAACGGTGTTCGGCACCAGCCCGCCCTACCTCCAGCTTTGCGAGGACAGCGGCTACTCACCGCGGCTGCAGGCGCCCGCGCCAGCCCTGCGCTCGGTGCTGTCGACCGGCTCGGTGCTGCGCGACTGGCAGTTCGATTGGATCGCCGAGCAGGTGGGGGCGGTGAAGCTGCAGTCGATCTCCGGTGGCACCGACATCATCGGCTGCTTCGTGCTGGGCCATCCGGAGCTGCCGGTACGGCGAGGAATGATTCAGTCCCGCAGTCTCGGCCTCGACGTGCAGGCGCTGCCAGCGGAGACCACCCCTTCCCACTCGCCGGCCGGCGAGCTTGTCTGCCGCAACCCGTTTCCCTCGCGGCCGCTCGGTTTCCTCGGCGACGAAGATGGCAGCCGCTTCCACGCTGCCTACTTCGCTCAGAACGAGGGCGTGTGGACCCACGGCGATCTGATCGAGTTCGACGCCGACGGTCAGGCGCGCATCCACGGCCGCTCCGACGGGGTGCTGAACATCCAGGGGGTCCGGATCGGACCGAGCGAGATCTACCAGGCGCTGCGCGAAGTGCCCGAGGTGCAGGAGGCGATGGCGGTCGAACAGCGACGGGATGGCTCGGCCCGACTGATCCTGCTGGTGGTCCTGCGCGAGGGGGCGAGCCTCAGCCCTGAGCTGAGCATGCGGATCCGGCGCACGATCGGCGAGCACACCACCGCCCTGCATGTGCCTGAGCTGGTGGTTGCGGTCGAGGCGCTACCTGTCACCCACAGCGGCAAGCGCTCCGAGCGGGCGGGGCGCGATGCGGTCGAGGGGCGAGATGCGGCGAACGAACGGGCGCTCGCCAATCCCGAGACCCCGCCGCAAATCCAGCGGGCGGTGGCAGAGGCCGAAGCGGCGCTGGTCGCGCGGGAGCGGCGGTCCCTGACCGACGACGCCCCCACGGTCGAGCGGTTGCGGGCAATCTGGGAAGCGGTGCTCGGAGTGCAGGAGATCGGCGACAAGGACGATTACTTCGCCCTTGGCGGCACGTCCTTGCAGGCGGTGCGCGTCTTTGGTCTGATCCTGGAGCGGCTCGGCGTCGAGCTGCCTCTCTCGCTCCTGATCGAGGCACCGACCGTGGCCGAGCTGGCGGCGGTTATCGAGGAGCCGGGCAAGCACTTCCAGCCGCTGGTGCAGATGCGCGCCGGCGCCGATGGCTCGCCGCTCTTCCTCATCCACTCGATCTGGGGCGACGTGCTCGGGATGCGCCAGCTGGTGATGGCGATGGCGAGCAACGTGACCATCTATGGCATCCGCGCGCGGGGACTGAACCGGGGCGAAAAACCGCAGCGGGGTGTCGAGGAGATGGCGGCGAGCTACGTCGAGCTGATCCGCGGCTGCCAGCCCGAGGGCCCCTACCGCGTCGCCGGCCACTCCTACGGCGGCCTGCTCGCCTTCGAGATCGCCCGCCGCCTCGCCGACGCCGGCGACGAGATTGGCTGGCTAGGGCTGATCGACGCCGAGCTCGCCACCGCCGCCCACACGCCGGCGCGCCGCTGGGGCCACCGCCTCGCCCTCCCCTTCCACTACGCGCGCGCCGCCCTCCGCGATCCCCGCAGCGCGATCAGCTCCGTTCTCCATCAGGAGGACTGGACCGAGGGCGCTTCCGAGACCCACCAGCGCTTCGCCGCCCTCTCCCTCGAAGCGGCGGCCGCCTACCGCCCTGGCCCCTATCGCGGCTCGATGACCTACTTCCTCCCCACCATCCGCCGCTTCCACCTTTTCGCCGACCCCCTGCCCATCTGGCGCCGCGTCACCGCCGGGTCGATCGAGATCGAGCAAGTGCCGGGACCGCACGTGGGGATGGTCGCCGGCGAGCCCGGAAAGGTTGTCGCGGCCCAGATCGACCGGCACCTGGTCTCGACTAGCGCCCGCCTTTAGCGGCGCACGCAAACCAACTCAGACGGATGACGTATCTCCCTCGGAGATGGATCGGAGCCGCGGTCTCATTCAGCGGAACACCCTCCGGCGGCAACTGAGGCTGCACGGGCTCTTCAGGTGAAGTGGGAGAAAATAATTTCAGCATCAGAACATCACCACCGCGATGAGAATAGCGAGCGCGATACCCACCGCCAGCAAACCGAGGAGGAAAAAGCGTCCCGCCCACTGACCTGCTTCGGCAGCCTTGTCACCTTGGAGGGTCAGAGCCGCTGTGCGTGGCTAAACGGCCGAGGCCGTCTCTGCGGCGCCCGGTTCCACCGGGTGGCCTTCGGAGCGCCAGGCGGGCAGGCCTTTGCCGACGTGGACGACGTTGAAGCCGGCGCGCTGGAGGATGGAGGCGGCGAGGCCGCTGCGCTTGCCGCCGCGGCAGATGGTGGCAATCTGGCGGTCGCGCGGCAGCTCGTCGAGGCGACCGGCGAGATCGCCATAAGGAATGTGGAGGGAGCCGGGGATGTGCTCGCTCGCGTACTCGTCCCTGGTGCGGACGTCGAGGACCGTCGGCCCGTCGTCGCCGTCGACTCGCCGGGCGAGTTCCCCGGTGTCGATCAGCTCGATCCGGTGTACCGGCCGTTCCTCGGTGCGCCAGGCGGTCATCCCGCCCTCGAGGTAGCCGCGGACCGGCAGGCCGACCGAGGCCAGCAGCTGCGCGGCCTGGCGCTCGTCGCCGCTGGAGGCGGCGACGACGATGATGTCGGTGCCCTCCGGCGCAACCAGCGAGACCTTGGTCGCGAAGCCGGTGTCGTAGGAGGAGGTGCTGAGGGCGCCCTCGATGTGGGCCTCGTCGAACTGCTCGTTGGTGCGGCCGTCGATCACCAGCGCGCCTTCCTCGACCAGCTCTTCGACCTCGTGCGGGCTGAGCGGCGCCGGCGTCCCGAAGTCCTCGACCAGCGGCCCGCGGTTGAGGCCGACGATGCGCTCGACGTTGGGCGGTTTGTCGCCGAGCGAGCCGACCTGGTCCTCGACGAAGTCGGCCAGCACGTCGATCCCGAGCGCCTGGTTGTGGCGGCGCTCGAAGCCGATCGTCGAGGAGGTCTTGAGGTCGAGCCCGGAGCCGCCGCAGAGCGAGCCGCCGAGGTGACCCGGCCAGACCTCGACCTCGTCGGGCAGGGTCAGCAGGCGCTCGTGCAGGGAGCGGAACATGTCGGCCGCCCCCTCCCGCGGCTCGACCGCCAGGTCCGGGCGGGCGACATCGCCGATGAAGAGCGAGTCGCCGGTCAGC
>JBQCCT010000063.1:0-3028 GCA_051961955.1 Solirubrobacterales bacterium | reverse complement strand
GGCGTCCCCGGGATCGGCGAGAAAACGGCGACCCAGCTGCTGCAGCAGTTTGGCTCGCTGGAAGCGGTGCTGGAAAGCGTCGACCAGATCTCCGGCGCCAAACGCAAGCAGAACCTGACCGAGCACGCTGACGACGCGCGACTTTCGAAGCAGCTGGCAACGCTGCGGTACGACATCGAGACCGGGGTCGATCTGGAAGAGGCGATGGCGCGCGAACCCGACCGCGGCGCGCTGCGGGACTTTATGCGCGAGTTCGAGCTACGGGCCGTGATGGAGCGGCTGGAAGAAGCGCTGCCCGAGGGCGAGGCGGTGCCGGGTCGGCGGGTCGAGACCGAGCTCGAGGTCGAGGCAGTGGCCGGCAAGCCGGGGGACCTGGGGGAGGGGCCGGTGGCGCTGGCGATCGCCGGCGAGCGCTGGGCCGCCGCCGAAGCCGATCGCATCCTCGCCGGCACCTCGTCGCACGACGAGCTGGCGGCGGGTCTCGACGGCAAGCCCTTCGCGGCCCACGACGCCAAGTCGCTCGGCGGCGGCCGCCACGGTCTGCTCGCGGCCGCGGCGCGCGCCGGGATCGAGCCGAACCTCGGCCACGACACGATGGTCGCCGCCTACCTGCTGGAACCGCAGCGGCGCACCTACGACCTCGTCGAGCTCGCCGCCGACGCCGGCATCGGCCTCGCCGAGGGCGCTGCCGCGGCCAAAGCCGAGGAGGACGACGGACAGCTGGCGCTGGGCGAAGATCTGGAGCCGGGTCTCGAGCCGGCCGAGGAAGCGCGGCTGGTGGCGGCGCTGGCGGCGGTGCAGACGCCGCGGATCGAGGAGCTGGGGCTGGAGCGGCTATTGCGCGAGGTCGAGCTGCCGCTGGTCAGCGTGCTGGCGGCGATGGAGCGGGAGGGGTTGAAGCTCGACGCCGAGCGCCTGGCCGAGGTCGGCGCCGGCTTCGGCGAGCGGATCGAGACGCTGGAAAGCGAGATCTTCGAGCTGGCCGAGGAGGAGTTCACGATCGGCTCGCCGCAGCAGGTCGGCCGCATCCTCTTCGAGAAGCTCGGGCTGACCAAAAAGAGGCGCGGCAAGACCGGCTTCTCGACCGACGCCCGCGTCCTCGCCCAGATCCGCGACGAGCACTCGATTGTCGAGAAGATCGAGCAGTGGCGCGAGCTGACGAAGCTGAAGAACACCTACCTCGACTCGCTGCCGGAGCTGATCGACCCCAAAACGGGCCGCGTCCACACCACCTTCAACCAGGCCGCGACCACCACCGGCCGCCTTTCCAGCACCAACCCGAACCTGCAGAACATCCCGATCCGGACCGAGATCGGGCGCCCCGTGCGCGCCTGTTTCGTCGCCGAACAGGGTGCCCAGCTGCTCTCCGCCGACTACAGCCAGGTCGAGCTACGGGTACTCGCCCACGTCGCTGACGAGGCGGTGCTGAAAGAGGTCTTCCACAAAGGCGAAGACGTGCACGCCGCCACCGCCGCCGAGGTCTTCGAAATCGAGCGCGACGAAGTCGACGTCGGCCAGCGATCGAAGGCGAAGATGGTCAATTTCGGGATTGTCTACGGGCTGACCGGCTTCGGCCTTTCCGACCGGCTCAACATCCCGCGCAAAGAGGGCGAGGAATTCGTCTCCCGCTATCTCGAACGCTTCCCCGCCGTGCGGGCCTTCCGCGAGCGGGTGATCGAGGAAGCGCAGGAGGACGGCTACGTGACGACCTTGATGGGGCGCCGCCGGGCGATTCCGGAGCTGCGCTCGGGCAACCCGAACACGCGGCGGCTCGGCGAGCGGCTGGCAGTCAACACGGTGATTCAGGGCACCGCCGCCGACATCATCAAGGTGGCGATGGTGCGCTGCAGCCGGGCGCTGGGGGAGACGGGGGGTAAGACCCGCCTCGTCCTTCAGATCCACGACGAGCTCCTCTTCGAGGGGCCGCCGGAGGAGATGGGAGCGGCGGCCGAGCTGGTGGAGCGCGAGATGTGCGCCGCCTACCCGCTCGATCCACCGCTCGAGGTCGACATCGGCATCGGGCCGGACTGGCTCGACGCCAAGTAACTCTGCGAAAGCGGACGCCATAGGCGGCAGGGAGGGGCTCGGCGGACCCTCCCCGCTTTTGTCCGCCGAGCCCCTCCCCGCCGCCTGTCAGGCTTCCTTGCCCGACAGCTCGACCTCCTCGAAGACGGCTTTGCCGTTTTCGAGCTTCAGCTCGGCCTCTTGGACGACCGCGCCGGGGGTGAGGTCGGCAGTGGTGCAGTTGCCGTTGCCGGCACCGCCGTTGTCGTCGCCCGACTCTTCCTCCTGGCCGTTGTCGTCGCCGGGCTCTTCCTCGCCCTGGCCGCCATTGTCGTCGCCGGCTTGTTCTTCGCCGCCGTTGTCGTCACCCGGCTCGCCTTCGCCGTCGCCGCTCTGTTCATCGCCGGACATGCCGTCGCTGCTGGCGGAGGCGCTGCCGCCGCCCTCGCACTTGATCTCGGTTTCTTCGGTGACGAAGCCGGAGATGTTTTCGTCGCCGAAGAGGTCGATCGTCAGTTTGCCGGTTGCTTCGTCGAAGGAGACGATCGTGCCGGCGTTCTCTTCGCCGTCCATCACCCCGTCGCCGTTGGTGTCGGCTTTACGCGGGTTGTCGCCGGCAAGGAACTCGGCCCGGTTGCGCAGGCCGTCGCGGTCCTGGTCCTTGCGGGCCTGGTTGACCTTGAGGGAGAGGTGGTGCTTCTTCTCCCAGCGGTCCGGGATGCGGTCGTGGTTGCGGTCCTTGGCGGCCGCCAGGCTGGGCATGGCCAGGAGCGCGAGCGCACCTAGCGCCAGCGCGAACCAGGTCATGCCGAGGCGGGCTCGCCGTCCTTTCGTGGGGGTCATGCCTGTCCTCCTAGGTTCGTGGTGAACAACTGATCGGTGCTGAAACCCGACCGGCGAACCAAGATCACGCGGTTATGGACTTACGTCTGATCCGCTGGAGTCGCTGCCCCTGAGATCGCCGCTGCCGGAGCCGCCGCTGGTCTCGCCGGAGCTTTCGGTGGTCGAGCCGCTGCCGCCGTCG
>JBQCCT010000062.1:0-5942 GCA_051961955.1 Solirubrobacterales bacterium | reverse complement strand
GAACCCGACGGAGAAGGTCGAGCTGGATGGGATCATCCGCAAGATCCGCGGTCTCGGCGTCACGGTTGAGACGAAGACGTCTCGGCAATTCGCAGCTTGGGCGCAAATGGCTTGTCGGATCGGCCCTTGACGTCGAGCGCTGCAATCCATGCTCTAGAACGGGAGCGAGTCGGCGATCTCGGCGAGCGTCGGGGCGGTCTTGTCGCGCTCGGAGAGGAGGGGGTTCTCGACGCGCCACTCGATGCCGATGCCGGGATCGTCCCAGGCGATGCCGGACTCGGTGGCCGGGTCGTAGTAGCTGGAGACCTGGTAGGCGACGTCGGCGACGTCGCTGAGGACGGCGAAGCCGTGGCCGAACCCGACCGGGACGAAGAGCTGGCGGTGCTTGACGTCGTCGAGCACGTGCGCTTCCCACTGGCCGTAAGTGGGTGAGTCGCGGCGCAGGTCGACCGCGACGTCGAGGATCTCGCCGCGCACGCAGCGCAGCAGCTTCGCCTGCCCCGGCTCGGTCTGGAAGTGGATGCCGCGCAAGGTCCCCTTGGAGGAGCGCGAGTGGTTGTGCTGGACGAACTCGGCGTCGACGCCGAGTCGGCGCCACTTCTCGCGGCTGAAGGTCTCGACGAAGAAGCCGCGCTCGTCGCCGTGGACCTGCGGCTCGATCAGGGCGACCCCGTCGAGCTTGGTGGACAGGCGCTCCGCCACTAGCCGAGCGCCTTCCCGTACTGCTTTTCGTAGTACTCGCGATATTCGCCGGAGCGGATCGGTCCCCACCAGCCCTCGTTGTCCCGGTACCACTGCACGGTCCGCTCGAGGCCCTCGGCGAAGTGGACCTGCGCCTCCCAGCCGAGCTCCTCCTTCAGCTTCGCCGACGAGAGCGAGTAGCGGCGGTCGTGGCCGGGGCGGTCTTTGACGTATTCGATCAGCGACTCGTCGCCGCCGGTCAGCTCGATCACCCGCCGGACGACCTCGATGTTCTCGCACTCGTCCGGCCCGCCGACGTTGTAGGCCTCGCCGGCCTTGCCCTTGGTCAGGACCGTGTGGATGCCGCGGCAGAAGTCCTCGACGTAGAGCCAGTTGCGGACCTGGCGGCCGTCGCCGTAGACGGGCAGCGAGTCGCCGTGCACGGCGTTCAGCACCATCAGCGGGATCAACTTCTCCGGATACTGGCGGGGGCCGTAGTTGTTGGAGCCGCGCACGATCGAGGCGTCGATGCCGTAGGTGTGGAAGTGGGCGGAGACGAGCAGGTCGCCGGCCGCCTTCGTCGCCGAGTAGGGCGAGGAGGGGTCGAGCGGCGAGGTCTCGGTGAAGGAGCCGGACTCGATCGAGCCGTAGACCTCGTCGGTCGAGACCTGCAGGTAGCGGGGGACGCCGAGCTCGCGGGCGGCGTCGAGCAGGGTGCCGGTGCCGACCACGTGGGTGCGGGCGAAGGCTTCCTGGTCGTCGATCGAGCGGTCGACGTGGGACTCGGCGGCGAAGTTGACGACCGCGTCGGCGCCCTGCATCGCTTCGCGAACGACGGATGGGTCCTCGATCGCCCCCTCGATCAGCTGCGTGCCCTCGGGTAGGTTCTCGCGCCGCCCCGCGTAGGTGAGCTTGTCGAGGACGACGACGTCGTGCTCGTCGCCGACCAGCCGCACGTAGGTGGAGCCGATGAAGCCGGCGGCGCCGGTTACCAGGAGTCTCATTACGTTCCTTCCTGCGCTTTGCGTTGAGCGAGATAGCCTGCCAGGCCGTCCTGCCAGCTGGGGAGCCGGATCGCGTGCTCGCGCTGGCTGACCAAGGCCGAGAAGGCCGGGCGCGGCGCCGCGGCGCCGAATTCCTCGCTGGTGATCGAGAGGACCCGGCACTCGACCCTGGCCTGCTCGAAGATCTCGCGGGCGAATTCGTACCAGGAGCACTGGCCCGCCGCCGCCATGTGGTGGATGCCGTACTCCATGCCGTCGATCAGGCGGACGATGCCGTAGGCGAGGTGCCAGGTGTAGGTCGGCGAGCCGATCTGGTCGCGGACGACGGTGACCTCGCTCCGGTCCTCGGCGAGCTGGAGCATCGTGTCGGCGAAGTTGCGGCCGGCGACCCCGAAGAGGCCGGCCGAGCGGACGATGAAGTGGCGCTTGTTGGCAGCGGCGACCGCCTCCTCGCCGGCCAGCTTGGTGCGGCCGTAGGCGGAGAGCGGGGCCGGCTGGTCGCTCTCGACGTAGGGCGCGCCTTTGGCGCCGTCGAAGACGTAGTCGGTGGAGACGTGGACGACCCGCGCTTCTACTTCGCCGGCGGCAGCGGCGACGTTGCCGGCGCCTTTGCCGTTGATCGCGAAAGCGGCCTCCTCGGCCTCCTCGGCGCCGTCGACATCGGTCCAGGCGGCGCAGTTGATCACCACGTCGGGTCGCTCGAGGTCGAGCTTGCGCGTGAGCGCGACAGGGTCGGTGACGTCAAGCTCAGCCCGCCCGTAGCCGACCACGTCATGACCGGCATTGCCGGCGGCAAGCATCACATCGTGGCCGAGCATCCCGGCCGCTCCCGTAACGAGCAGCTTCATGCGGGGGGCCCGTCTTCTATCCGCCGGATGAAGCGGCCCAGCAGCGGCACGGCGAACGAGTACTTGCCCATGCGGTTCTTGTAAATCATCCCGCGCTCGATCAGGCTGGCCAGCATCTGATTCGCGTGGCTGGCCGAGAAGGGCTTGGCCAAGAGCTCCTTCGACTTCTCCACCAGTTCCTGGATCGTGAACTCCTCGTCCGGTTCGTCCAGGTGGGCGACGACCAGGAGCAACTCCCTCTGCCGATCGGTGATCCTGGCCCAGCGGCCCGCGAAGAAATCGGCGTCGAGCTTCTGCTGGATCGCCTCGATCGGCACGGTGGCGAGCTCGCCCCGTTCGTCCTGCTGAATGAAGACGTCGAAGACCTCGCGGCAGATGAACTGGATGAAATAGGGATAACCGCCTGACTCGTAGACGATGATTTCGACGGAGTCGCCGCTGAGCACGATCGGGCAGTCCGCGACCTCGATCGGCTTGAGAATCGCTTCCCGGCTCTCCTCGGGGTTGAGCTTGTTCAGCGTGACCACGCGAAACATACGCTCGGCATAGGTTCTGGCGTCCACCAGCTTCGGGAAGAGCGTGGGCAGCCCCACCAGCACCAGCATGAAGGGGATCCCCTTCTTCTGGATCGACTGGAATACGTCCAGCAGGACGGAAAGGGGGAACTCTTCCTTGCCGGCGTGATCCGCGAGGTTCTGCGCCTCGTCGTAGGCGAAGACGACCCTCTGCTTGCCGTGCTGCCGCAGGTGCGCCCAGGCGAATTCCAAGGTGGCCTTGATCCTGTCGGAGACCAGGCCCGGCGTTTGCTCGTAGACGCTGGCGAGGACGCCGTGCGACAGCGGAACCTTTTCGCTGTCGGCGGTGAACCCGACGCCGGCGCGAGCCGGCTCGATCGTGACGGAGGAAGTGATCAGGGAGAGGTCCGCCAGCAGGCGCTGGGCCAGGGCCGACTCGCTGATGCTGGCCGACTCGGAGAGATCGGCGCTGACCCAGAACCAACCCCTTTCCACCGCCCTCGGCTTGAGGGTTTCGAGCAGGACGGTCTTTCCGACACCCCTCAATCCGGTCAGCACGACGTTGTCCAGGATCTCGTCCTGCTCCAGCAGCCGATCGAACTCCGAGTACTCGCGCTCGCGGCCGGCCAGGTGGGGCGGCATGTGGCCGGCGCCGGGGCGATAGGGATTCTTGAACTCCAGTTGATTCATAGTGCTTAAACCCAAGTTCTTAATTTAGATGGATATCTAAATTTAGCATGCTGTCTAAGCGACTATTGCTATAGCCGAACTCAGGCTCTAAACGAGTTTGATCTCGGATTTGTCGCCGACCAGGAGGCGGAGGGTCTTCGGCATGCCCTCGCTGCGGGTCAGCTTTACTTCCTTGCCGAGCAGGCTCGCCTCCATCCGCGTGCCGAGGTCCTCGACAACGGAGCCGGAGAGGACGATCGAGTTCTCGACTTCGGAGCGGCGCACGTGGACGCCGTCGCCGATCGAGGTGTAGGGGCCGATGTAGGCGTCCTCGAGGTGGGCGCCGGCGCCGATCACGGCAGGGCCGCGGACGACCGAGCGCTCCAGTCTGGCGCCGGGGCCGAGCACCAGCCGGCCCTCGACCTTGGAGGTCTCGTCGACCTCGCCCTCGATCTCCGTCACCAGCTCCTCCAGCACCAGGCGGTTGGCC
Source organism: Solirubrobacterales bacterium (assembly GCA_051961955.1). Classification (GTDB taxonomy): domain Bacteria; phylum Actinomycetota; class Thermoleophilia; order Solirubrobacterales; family 70-9; genus VAYN01. The sequence goes on along the minus strand of JBQCCT010000062.1, from coordinate 1,735 downwards.
TCGAGCATGTCGGCGAGCTGGCCGGTGTCCTTCCACCAGCCGCGCACGACCTCGGAGCGGACGGTGCGGCCGTCGTCGATCAGCTTCTGGATCGCCTCGGTGATCTCCAGCTCGCCGCGCCAGGAGGGCTCGAGCGAGCGGGCCGCGTCGAAGATCAGGTTGCCGAAGAGGTAGACGCCGACCAGCGCCAGGTTCGAGGGCGGGTCTTTCGGCTTCTCGATCAGCCGCACGATGTGCTCCTCGCCGTCGAGCTCGGCGACACCGTAGGACTGCGGGTCCTCGACCGGGGTAAGCAGGATCAGCGCGTCGGGTTCGTGCTCGTTGAAGGTCGCGACCAAGCCGCGCAGGCCGTCGCGCAGGAGGTTGTCGCCGAGGTACATGACGAAGGGCGAGCCGCCGATGAAGTCCTCCGCGGTCAGCACCGCGTGGGCGAGCCCGGCGGGCTTGTCCTGGACGATGTAGGTGATCTCGGCGCCGAACCGCGAGCCGTCGCCGGCTGCTTCGCGGATCTCATCGCCGGTCTCCGGAGCAATGATGATCCCGATCTCCTTCACCCCGGCGTCGACCAGCGCCTCGATCCCGTAGAAGAGCACGGGCTTGTTGGCGACAGGCACGAGCTGCTTCGCCGAGGTGTGGGTGATCGGGCGCAAGCGCGTGCCCGCGCCACCGGAGAGGATCAGTCCCTTCAAGGGCTCCATGCGAGGCTGCAACCCTACTGCGCGGCAAAAAGAGCGTGCGACCTGCCATCTACATCCCGAATTTCAACGGCGCCGGCCGGCTGGGGCGGGCCTTGCGAGGGCTGCGCGAGCAGACGCGGCCGGTCGACGTGGTGCTGGTCGACAACGGCTCCGGCGACGACTCGGTGGAGCTGGCGCGGCGGGAGCTACCGGAGGTGCGAGTGCTGGAGATGGGAGAGAACTTCGGCTTCGGGCCGGCGCTCAACCGGGGGGTTGCCGAGGTGCCGGGCGACCCGCTGATCCTGCTCAACAACGACGCCGAGCCGGAGCCACGCTTCGTCGAGGCGCTGCTGGACGGGTTGGGCGCCGGGGTCGACTCGGTGGCCGGGGTGCTGACCCAGGAGCGCGTGCCGGAGCTGATCGACTCGGCCGGCGTCGTCGCCGACGCGACGCTGATGGGCTTCGACTACCTGCACGGTGAGCCGGTGAGCGCAGCCGATGCGGCCGCGCCTCCGCTGGGGCCGACCGGGGGCGCGGCGCTCTACCGGCGTGCGGCCTTCGAGGCGGTCGGCGGCTTCGACGGGCGGATCTTCCTCTACTACGAGGACCTCGACCTGGCGCTGCGCATGGCGGCGGCCGGCGGGCGCTGCAACCTGGCGCCGGAGGCGCGCGCCGTCCACGCCTACTCGGCCAGCCTCGGCGCCGCCTCCGGCGCCAAGTACGCCCGCACCGGTTGGAGCCGCGGCTACATGCTCCGTCGCTACGGCGTGATGCGGGACCCGCGCCTTGCCCTGCGCGCCCTCGCCTGCGAGGGCGCCCTCTGCGCCGGCCAGCTGCTGAAGGACCGCACCGCCGCCGGCCTGCGCGGCCGCCTTCGCGGCTGGCGCGACGCCAAGGACCTCGAGCGCCGCGATGCCGAGGGCGCCCCCCTGCTCGACCTCAGCGTCCGCGAAGCGCTGGCGCTGCGCCGCCACCGCCGCGGTTGACGGCTGAACCACGGAAAGCGCTAGATCCAGCCAACGCCAAGTCGTGGGGGGGGTTGGGCCCGGAGGGTGGGA
>JBQCCT010000061.1:0-4838 GCA_051961955.1 Solirubrobacterales bacterium | reverse complement strand
TGCCGAAGGTGGTGAGATGATCTCCGCTCGACTTGTGCCCGAGCACGGCGCCTGGAACCGAGAGCACGATCCCCGTACCAAGCGCCATCAGCACCCCGCCGATGGCCAACCTGGGGCCCCAGTTGGCGTAGGGGAAGCGGGGCTGGGGCTGCTCGGCGACTGGCTCCGCGGTTAAGTTGCTCTCCATGCCGCCAGCAGTCTCACAGGTCTCGCGCACGACCCGGACGCGGCTGCGGATCCTGCGCCGGGTCGTCCTGCTGGGGATTTTCATCGTCCTCGCGATGCTGGCCCTCAGTCAGTTCACCGAGTTCAAGCGGCTGGCGACCGGCGTCCTCGCCTCGACCGCCGTCATCGGCCTGATCGTCGGATTCGCCGCCCAGCACACGATCGCCAACATGGTCGCCGGCATCCAGATCGCGGTCTCGCAGCCGTTCCGGATCGGCGACCGGGTCAAGTACGAAGACTGCGAGGGGCGGATCACCGACATCACCCTCTCCTACACCTACGTCGACCCCGGCGACGGCAGCTCCGTAGTGATCCCCAACCAGCTCCTGGTCGAAGGGGTCGTCCACAACAAGTCGACCGAAGACACCGTCGCCTGACGGCGGCGAGGGCGAAGTACCCTCTGCTTGATGACGCAGCGCAGCCGGCGACGTCAGCGCCGCCACGGGGGGACCGGCGCCAAGCTCCTGATCGTCGGCGGTGCCGTGCTCGCGCTGATAGCGATGGGGGTGATCGCGATCACCTCCTGGGTGCTGAACGTCGCCGCCGAGGCGCCCTCGCTCGCTTCCTGTAAAGCGGTGGACAAGGGTGGCAATACCGTCCTCTACGCGGCTGACGGCTCGAAGCTGGGCCTGGTCGCCTCGCCAATTGCCCACCAGCAGGTCTCGATCGACCGCATCCCGCGCAGCCTGCAGCTGGCGACGGTGGCGATCGAGGACAAACGCTTCTACCAACACGGCGGCATCGACGAGGAGGGGATCGTGCGGGCGGCGATCAAGGACCTCGAAGCCGGCGAAGCGGTCGAGGGCGGATCGACGATCACCCAGCAGCTTGTCCGCAATCTCTGCATCCGGAACCCGCAGAAGAACCTGGAACGGAAGATCGTCGAAGCGAAGCTGGCCGAAGAGTATTTCCAGCGCCACAGCCGCAAGGAAATCCTCGGCTCCTACCTCAACCTCGCCTCTTACGGGACGGTCGAAGGCAGCACCGCGGTCGGCGTCGGTGCCGCCGCGAAGATCTTCTTCTCGAAGCCGGTCGGGAAGCTGAACCTGGCCCAGGCGGCGCTGCTGGCCGGGCTGCCGCAGGCGCCCTCGCAGTACAACCCGCTGCTCGCGCCGGCCGCGGCGAAGGCGCGCCGCAACGAGGTGCTGTGGCAGATGCAAAAGCTCGGCTACGTCAGCGCGGCCCAAGCGCGCGCGGCGAGGGCCTCGGGCTTGCAGGTCGATCCCTCGAATGGCTACTTCGCCCACCGCCAGCCCTACTTCTTCGACTACGTCGAGAACAAGCTGATCGAAAAGTACGGCGTCAACACGGTCCGCCGCGGCGGTCTGCAGGTCTATACGACGATCGATCCCAGTTTGCAGCGGGTGGGGTTGGAAGCGATGCGCTCAACCCTCCCCTACTCCACCGACCCCTCCTCGGCGCTGGTCTCGATCGACCCCCGTAACGGCCAGATCCGGGCGATGCTCTCCAACTCCCCCAGCGGGCAGAGCCAGTTCAACCTCGCCGCCCAGGGGCGCCGGCAGCCGGGCTCGACCTTCAAGGCCTTCGTACTGACGACCGCGATCAAGCAGGGGATCGACCCTTACACGACCTACTACACCTCAAAACCACTGAACCTCTTCCTGCCGCAGTGGGGACACTGGGAAGTCCACACCGCCGACCTCGGCTACCAGGGGACGATCAACCTGAAACAGGCGACGGTTACCTCCGACAACACCGTCTTCGCCCAGCTCGACCTCGATGTCGGCCCGAAGGCGGTGGCGGCAACGGCGAAGTCGATGGGAATCACCTCGCCGCTGGACGGCATCCCGGCGGAGGGGATCGGTGGCCTGCGGGTTGGCGTCTCGCCACTGGAGCTGGCCGACGCCTACGCGACCCTGGCCTCCGGCGGCGTCCACCACGACCCGGTCGCGGTGACCAAGGTCGTCTTTCCGAACGGGCGCGTCGAGCGGCCCGAAGCGGCGCAGCCGCAGCGGGTGCTGTCGAAACCGGTCGCCTGGGAGGTGACCCGACTCCTGCACGACAACATCACCGAAGGCACCGGCACCGCCGCCTTCACCGGCTGCGCCGGCCAAGCCGGCAAGACCGGGACCACCGACGAATACACCGACGCCTGGTTCTCCGGCTACCAGCCGAACCTGGAGACCGCGGTCTGGGTCGGGTACCCGCAATCGAACGCGATCTCGATGTCGAGCGTGCACGGGGTCATCGTCTTCGGCGGCACCTTCCCGGCCGAAATCTGGCACTCGCTCTACTCGGGAGCGGGGGTGCCCTGCGAGGAATTCACCGAACCGAGCCAGAAGATCAGCTGGTCGCCGTACTTCGGTCGCTACACCCAGGCGAACCCGAGCGAAAAACCCCCCGGTAAGGGAGCGAAGAGCAGCGGTGGCTCGCCACCGCCGGGCTCGGCAGCTGTCGGTGGTTACAACCCCAACGCCTACGCTCCCGGCGCGGGGCAGGAACCGGCGCCGTTGCCGCCTCCGTTGCCCGAAGTCGGCGGCGGCAAGTCAACGGGCAGGTAGGCGATTAACCCAGGGCTCGCCTATGGCCTGATGTGGGCAGGCTTTGCCGCCTACCTCGTGGTCCTGGCAGCGGCGCCGCGGCTGGGGCGCCGGTTCGTCTGGGGGGCGATCGTCGTCCTCGTCACCGCCTTCGCGGTTGCTCCCGTCCTCCTCTCCCACGACGTCTACAGCTATGTCGACTACGCCCGTCTCGGGGTCCGGCACGGCCTCGACCCTTACGTCCACCCGCCCCGAGCGGTGCCCTCCGACCCGGCCTACGCACACGTCACCTGGATCGACGCAACGAGCGTCTACGGCCCGCTCTTCACCCTCATCACCTATCCCCTTGCCTGGCTCCCGGTTGGCGCTGCCGTGGTTGTGCTGAAGGCGATTGCGGCGCTCTCGGTGCTCGGCATCGCCCTGCTCGTCTCCCGCATAGCGACCTGGCGCGGCGTCGATCCTCTCCGCGCCGCCGCCTTCGTCGCCCTCAACCCCCTCGTCCTCGTCCACGTCGTCGGCGGCGCCCACAACGACGCCCTGACGATGCTGCTCGTGACCCTCTCCGTCGCCGCCCTCCTCAGCGCCCGTGAGGCATCGGCGGGCGCCGCCCTCGTCGGCGCCATCGCCGCCAAGGCCTCCCCCGCCTTCTTAGCCCCCTTCGCCCTCCTCAACACCTACCGCAGTTCGGTGCCGACGGGCCGAAAACGGTCCTATATAGACCGAAATCGTCCCGTCGGCAGGTTGTTGGCTGGAGCGGTGGGGGCAGCGGTCGTGGTTGGTGTACTGGCCTGGGTGGCGTTTGGGTGGGATTGGTTGCACGGGTTTGAACTGGCGGAGGAGAACCAGGGGCGGACCAGCCATATGAGCTTCCCGATCACCGTCGCCCGGCTCACCGGGCTCGATTCCGATTCGGTGCGTCTCGTCGCCGCGATCCTCTTTGCCGCCTTCGTCGCTTACCTGCTGAGGTGGACCTTGCGCGGCGGCGACTGGATCCGCGCCGCTGCCTGGACCGCCTTTGCCGTCCTCCTCGCCACGTCCTGGCTCCTTCCCTGGTACCTCCTCTGGCCCCTCCCTCTCGTTGCTGTCTCAAGAGACCGCCCTTTGCAGCTCCTAACGCTGGGGCTGACGGCCTTTCAGCTTGGAGCTCGCATACCTCTGTGACCAGCCCCTAGAGCACTTCGGGCGTCTGTCCGCCAGTCTCAGCCCCCACCGCCTCCTCCTCGGGAGACGGGTGCAGGATGCCGGTGTGGATGCTCCATCCCTCGCGTCGCCCGAGCGCGGTGACGACGGCGACGTAGAGAAGTTCCGCCACGGTCATCACCCCGCGCACGGCGATTGCGATCAACGAAGCGAGGGCGAAGCTCCTGCTCGGCAGCGCCGCCTTCACCGCCCAGGCGAACGCCGCGTCGCGGACGCCCAGCCCGGCCGGGGCGACCAGCGTCACCAGCGCCGCGAAGTAGCCGATCGCCTGCGCCGAGCCAACGAGGAGGATGTCCTTGGGAGGGATGTAGGTGACCGCGCGGGCGACGCAGTAGATCCCCACCGCCACCACCACCCAGTTGAGCGAATAGAAGAGGATCAGGCCGATCACCGCCCGCAGCGAGATTGCCTCCGGCAGCGGTTCGCGGCCGAGAGCGCGCAACGCCCGGTTCGCCAGCGGGCCGAACACCTTCGGGTGCAGCAGCGCGATCGCCGCCGGGATCAGCAGCAGCACCGCCCAGCGCCACGGCTGCCCCTGCAGGTCAGGGTGCTTGATGATGAAGTAGGAGGCGACGACCACGGCCGAGGTGGCTGAGATCGCCTGTTCGTAGACGATGCTGGCGATCGTGATCCGGCGCGGGATGCCGGCCCGCTCGGAGAGCAGCACCCGCCCCAGCACGTAGAGCACGCTGCCGGGGACGTAGCGTGCCAGCAGCGGCTGTCCCCATGCCACCTGGGCCCGCCCGAACCCAATCGAATGGCCCATCGCGCGCAGGATCAGGTCCCAGCCATAACCGCTCAAGACGAAGAAGGCGGGTAGGACGATGATTGCCGGGATCAGCCAGCCAACGTGGAAGTGCACCCCTTCGCTCTGGATCTCCGACCACTGGTCGACGACCGTGAGGACGAGGA
>JBQCCT010000060.1:0-5274 GCA_051961955.1 Solirubrobacterales bacterium | reverse complement strand
CTGGACTACCTCGGGGCGAAGAAGGTGATCTGGCTGGGCGCCGGCGTCTTCGAAGACGAGACCGACGGGCACGTTGACAATCTCGCCTGCTTCGCCCGACCTGGGATCGTGCTGCTGACCTGGACCGACGACAAGCACGACCCCCAACACCCAATTTCCCGCGATGCGCGCGAGCGGCTGAAAGCGGCGACCGACGCGGCCGGACGCTCGCTGGAGGTGGTGCTCCTCCCCTCCCCTGGCCCACTGCAAATCTCGGCCGAGGAGGCCGAAGGCGTTGACGCGGCCGAAGGGACGATCCCGCGGCGCGCCGGCGATCGCATGGCCGCCTCCTACGTCAACTTCTACCTCGGCAACTCGCGCGTCGTCTACCCCCTGCTCGACCCCCGCCACGACGAGGAGGCCGCGGCGATCCTGCGCCGCTGCTTCCCCGAGCGCGAGGTGGTCGGCGTGCCGGCGCGGGAGATCCTGCTCGGCGGCGGCAACATCCACTGCATCACCCAGCAGGTGCCAGAGGTCTAGGAGGGACTGGCGATCGCGGCAAGGCTGAGCGCGTAATCGCCGGCCGGGTCAGTGAACCAGCCGCGCAGCTCAAGGCCGGCACCTGCGTAGGCTGACTCGACCCGTTCGCGGGTGAACTTGGTCGAGATCTCGGTCCGCATCTCCTCGTCTGCGGCGAAGTGGATGTCGAGGTCGAGCTCGTCGACGCGCACCTCCTGGTCGGCGAGCGAGCGCAGGCGGATGTCCATCCGCTCCGCCTCCTCGTCGTAGCGGGCAATGTGCTCGAAGGCGTCGAGGTCGAAGTCGGCACCGAGCTGGTTGTTGAGGACACGAAGTACGTTCTTGTTGAACTCGGCGGTGACGCCGGCAGTGTCGTTGTAGGCGGCCTCGAGGCGGGCGGGCTCCTTGATCAGATCGGTGCCGAGCAGGAGGTGGTCGCCCGGGCCGAGCAGGGCGGCGATCCGCTCGAGGAAGGCGTGGCGGCCGCGCGGGTAGAGATTGCCGATCGTGCCGCCGAGGAAGGCGATCATCCGCGCCCCCGGGCCACCAGGCGTGCGCTCCAGGTGCTGCTCGAAGTCGCAGACCAGGCCGCGCACGTTAAGCCCCGGGTACTCGTCGACGAGTTCGGCGGCAGTGCGCTGGGTGATCTCCTCCGAGATGTCGACCGGGACGTAGGTGTCGAGGCTGTCGCAGTCGCGCATCGCACTCAGCAGGTGGAGCGTCTTTGCCGCCGAGCCGGAGCCGAGCTCGACCAGCGTTTCCGGACAGCCGGCGGCATCGAGGATCTCGGCCGAACGCTGGTCGAGGATCTGCCGCTCGGCCCGGGTCGGGTAGTACTCGGGCAGCTCGGTGATCTGCTCGAACAGCCGCGAGCCGCGCTCGTCATAGAAGTATTTCGGCAGCAGTTCCTTCGGGTAGGCGCAGAGGCCGGCGCGGACGTCGCGCGCCATCGTCGCCGCCGCGTCCGCATCGAGGTGCACGTCAATCGCAATCATGCGTCCTTCGCACAGCGCAGGCTGGTGAATATCTGGTTCCGCTGCGGCAGATCCCAATTGCGGAAAGTCGAGCGGGCGACGCGCGGGTGAGTAGCCCAAGAGCTGCCGCGCAGCACCTTGTATTCGTCGCCGAAGAAGACCTCGGAGTACTCGCGGTAGGGGAAGGCTTCGAAGCCGGGATAGGCGAGGAATTCGGAGGAGGTCCATTCCCAGCCGTGACCGTGACCGTCGAGCTGTTCGCGCGCGGCCTCCCACTCGAACTCGGTTGGAAGGCGCTTGCCGGCCCAGCGGGCGAAGGCGTCAGCCTGGTTCCAGGAGACGTGGGTGACTGGTTTTGCCGGGTCGATGGAAGTTCTCCTACCCCTGGCGGTGTTCACCCACCTCTCCCCCTCGCGCTCCCAGTACAGCGGCGGCTCGGCGCCAGTGGCCTCCATGAAAGAGATGTACGCACCGTTGCTGACGGGCCTTCGGTCGATCTCAAAAGCGGGGAGCGCGACGGTGTGACGCGGGCGCTCATTGTCGTAGACGAAGCGGTGGTTGAGGGCGCCGATCGGGTGCTCTCCCGCCTCGATCCAGACCGTCTCCGGGGACTCCGGCACCGGGTCCGCACTTGGGCTGAATTCCGCCCTCACCGGCTCATAGCCATCGACCATTTGCAGCAACTGCAGCATCGTCTCGTTGTGTTGCAGCTCATGGGCGAGCAGCATCTCGTAGACGAAACCGTCTCGCAGCAGCGGGTCTTCGACATCGGGCCCGATCTCCACGTCCTCGAATACGTCGAGAGTGCGCTCGCGGACGTCCGCCATGTAGGAACGCAGCTCCTGGCCCCGCAAAATCGGGAGTTCCCCTCGCGTCTTCCGCGGGTTCTCGATCGCGTCGTAGAAGCGCCCCAGCCCCCCTCGCAGCGGCTCGCGCCCCCCGATCGTCTGTACCAGCCACAGCTCCTCGAAGTTGGCGATGTGCCCCAAGTCCCATGCAAGCGGGCTCAAAATCGCCGAATAAACCCGGTTCAGCTGCTCGTCATCCAGCGGTTCGATCAGCGCCAGCGTCCGCCCCCGCGCCTCGGAAAGCGCTCCCGCAATCGCTGCCTTCGACACTGGGGAGACATCGGTGGCGATAGAGCACCTTAACGCCGATCTCTTTCCAGACCGTGAACAGCCGGTTTTTCAAAGAGCTGCGGCCACGCAAAGCGTGGCCGCAGAGACGAGGTCGGTTCAGCGCTGGACCCTGATGCGTAGGTTTGTGAGTACCCAGCGACCTGTCCACTTGATGGTGTTGGCGCAGAGGAAGGAGCCGCCCGTCTTGTTGAGCACGGCATTTACCTGCAGGGCCGTTTCTTCTGACCCCGCTTCGAGCACGCCGATATCGGTGCCAGACCCAGTGCCGTAAATGCAACTGACCCCAGCCGAGACGAATGTGACTTCGCTTTCCTTTTCGACGACTGTTCCGTTTTCGGTGCCTTCGATGTTTTCCACTTTAGCCGAGCCGAGTTTGAGCATCGAGATGGAGCTGGTGCAGTTCGAGCGCACTTTTTTGACATCGGCCCAGACCGGAAGCACACCTGGTGGTCCACCTGTATTCAGAACTTCCCATTGCCAAATTCCGCTGGTACATGTCTGGAGGACCATGTTGGATGTGGTCTCCATGGTCTCCGATCCCCTGAGGCTGGATTCGCCTCCGTCCCCAGCCTGCATATCCCATCCCACCGGGCAGGTGGGGGTGACGTTTGTTTTACAGAAGACCTCCGCCGAGGCCGAACCGGCTCCGAGGTAGGCGGAAAAAGCCATCGCCACGATCGCGGCGAGGCCGAGAACCTTCAGATATCTCATCTTGTCTCCCTTTATCCCGGCGAACGAGTGCCAGGTTGATATAGAGCGGCCGGCAATTCCGCCCAAACCGCCCTCCGATACCGAATATCTATACTCAATGCGATTGGAGTATTCAAGTCCCGCTGGACTCCGGATCCCGCCAGACGCCCTTCAGCCACGGCTGGGAGATGGCGAAGCGGGCGGTGCTGGTGGCGGCGATCTCCTCGAGGGGGATGAGGTGGACGCGGCGGCCGGGGGTGAAGTGGTCGGTACGGGGATAGCCGATCGCGTTGCCGGCGTGGCTGCCACCGGAGACGAGGAGGAGGCCGGTCTCCGGGCCCCAGCCGTTGGCAGGGCGGGCGCCGACGAATTCGGTCAGGTCCTTGAGCGGGTCGAGCCCGGCGTCCGAGCCCCAGTTGGCGAAGCCTTGGGAGTAGTTGTAGCCGTCGTGGGAGGAGGCGCGCTCGTCGACCTCGCCGTCGGGCCGGATGCGAATCTGCACCCCCTCCCAGTCGTCGTGGTGGTAGCCCTCGTCCCCGACCACCGGCAGGTCCCGCAGGGTCGCCGAGTCGGCGTAGTAGAGCCAGTACTGGATGTAGAGGTTGCCGGCGCGATCGCCGGAGCAGTCGGCGCCCGCTGCTTCGCTGCGCTCCGCCTCGCCCTCGCGGCAGTCGACGACGTGGACGAAGGCGCTCACCGGCAGGCGTTCGTCGGTCCGGTGCACCAGGTCGTGTTCCGAGGCGTCGCCGCACTCGGTGCTGCGACAGCGGCGGAAGTCGACCGGCACCGCCCGCGACCCTTCCTCGAAGAGGATCGTCGGCATGTGCCGGCGCACCAGCGCGCCGACCTCGGTCCCATAGGCGGCGATCAGTGCCGGCTCGTCGCCGCACCCGTCCGCCAGGGACGCGGCGCAGAGGATTCGATCGGCCACCGCCCGCGCCAGCGAAGCCCCTGGCACCTGCACCCCGGCGGTCACCAGACCAAGCATCGCCAGCGTCACAACAAAAAGAGTCCCGATCCACTCGACGGTGCCTTGCCCCCGCTCCGAACCCATGCCCTGACGCTAGGCGGCGCCGGCCTACACGTGTGTGTCAAACGCGCCGATTGGCGCGCAACTCAGCCTCGGTTCTGCAACGAGCTAGGCGGCGGGCGTCAAAGCGACGCTGCGGTGCCGGACGCCGGCGCCGGAGAGGCTCACCTTCAGCGGGCCTTTCGACCCGGCGAGCAAGGCGATGCCGGAGCCGGTCAGCTTGATGTGCAGGGTGACCGACTTCCCGGCGCCGATGCCGAAGCGGGTGTGGCCGATCAGGCCGCGGTCGAGCAGTTTGACGACGCCGGAGCAAGCCCCGCCACCCGTGCAGGTCAACTTCAGCAGAGCGACCCCGTTCTTGACCTTGGCCTTCGCGGCGGCCACCGCTACGCCCGGCGCCACCGGTCGGGGGGTCGGAGATGGCGCCGGGGTCGGCGCAGGAGTCGGAGACGGCGTCGGACCGGTTTTTTCTTCTTCCCCTCCCCCTTCTTCTTTGCCGCCTTCTTCTTCGACTTCTTCCGCCGGCGTCACTTCAACCTGGCGGGACGTCGAGTAGGTGAACCCGCCGTCGTCGGTGACGGTCAAGCTCACGGTGTAGTTCCCAACCGCGGCATAGGTATGCGACGGGTGAACGCCGGAACCTTTCGCTCCGTCCCCGAATTCCCATTTGTAGGAGACGATCCCGCCGTCGCCGGGAACCGATCCGGCGCCGCTGAATTCGACAAGCTGTCCCGGGACGATCGTGCCCGGGTTGGCGATCGCCGGTTTTGCCGGGGCCACCCGCTGGGCGCAGTCTTCGATGTCGTTGCTCCACTCCTGCTGCAGGTAGTAGTGACCCCCGTTGATCGACTCGTTGAAGAGGGACCCGGCGGAACCCCCGAGAGGAGCGCCATAGTCTTCTTCGAAGGGCGTGTTGCGGCACTCGTCGCCGTCCTCGAACCCT
>JBQCCT010000059.1:0-3773 GCA_051961955.1 Solirubrobacterales bacterium | reverse complement strand
TGTTTCGGCAGGTTGCTCACGATACGAACGCCGTCGTCTACGCGCGCCGGTGACGGGGCGCGGGAACCAGTCCGAACGTCGAGCAAGCCCTCGACTTCTCCCGGTTGCGGACTAAGCGCCTCCGGCGCTAGGACCCGTGACGTGGAGGCCCACGCTGTCGCGGTCCCGCGGGTTCTCAAGCGAGAACGCGCTGCACGAATCACCTCGCCGTGGGCAGTTGCGGCGATCGTCGCCGCTTTCTACGCGCTGCTGACCACGCCGGGGCTGCTCAGCAACCCATACCAGTTCGTCAACATCGGGCGCCAGTTTCTCCACAAGAGCACCTCGAGCGCCGCGATTGATCAGCACGCGCGCGCCATCAACCACAAGATCGGCTACGACGGCCAGTTCTACTACTTCCTCGCCGTGGACCCTGCCAACGGCAAGGACTACATGGACAACTCAGGGGTCATCTACTCGCGGATCGGGTATCCGATGACGGTCCGCGCACTGAGCGGCGGAAATCCCGTCCTCGTCCCGTACATGATGATGCTGGTCAATATCTTGGCTGCCGTCGGCGGGACGCTGGCGGTCGCGTTCTTCCTGAAACGGCATGGGCTGCCACCCGCGCTAGCGCTCGTGTACGGCCTCTACCCCGGCCTCATCATGGCTGTCCTCCGAGATCTCACCGAGCCCCTGGCGTTCGCGCTCGCGGCCGGCGCGTTATTGGTCTTCGACGCGCGGTCGAAGTGGCGCCTGCTCGGGTCGGGCGCACTCTTCGGACTGGCGATGCTGACGCGCGAGACGGTCGCGCTCTTCCCTGCGATCCTTGCGCTCGCGCTCCTGGTCGGAGTCGGGAACGTGTCCGAATGGCGCGTTCGCCTTCGCTGGGGCAACATCGCCCGCTCCATCGCGTTCGCCGAGCTCGCGTTCGCGCCGCTGCTTATCTGGAGACACGTCGTGGCAACGGTGCTCCCGCACACGGCGACGCAGGAGGCATTCGTGGGGGGCGAGCATCACGTGGCCGGCGTGGGTGGCACGGCCGGGTCACTCCTGACCGCCCTTGTCCCATTCCACGCGATCGCGAAGCAGTGGCCCTGGACCGGCGACGACGTCACCGATTTGCTCATCGTGTTCCTGCCGGCGCTTCTCTGGGCTGGCATCGCGATCGTCCTCGTCCGGCGGAAGGTGACGCTCCCACCGCTGTTCGTGCTTGCAAACGTGGCGATCTTCGTCATCTTCCTTCCGACGCCGATCGCGGTCGACTACTCCTCGCTCGGGCGCGCGTCGATCGGGATCCTGCTCGCCGTCATGCTGACGCTTCCGCTGCTCCCGAGCGCCTTCGGCAAGCGGGCTGAGCTCGTCCGAGGCACCCTCGTGCTCTGGTCGCTACCGCTTTGCATCGTTGTAGGCCTCCTGCTCCACACCGTCGGGCCGAAGTACGTCTGGTAGTCCGGCTCAGGCCCGGTAAGCGTCCACACCGGTCAGAAACTGCGCCGAAGGGATGGGGTGACACCAGCCCTTCGCGGGTGTCCGGGAATCCCAGGACCGGCGTACAAACTAGAGCAGTACCAACGAAAAACTCATCTTGGAGGGAGAAAGGAGGGCCACATGCTTCAGGCTTTCGCGGTGCGGCTCCAGTTGGCGAAGATGCGGGCCGAGGAGGGTCAGGCGCTGATCGAGTACGCACTGATCGTCTCGTTGATCTCGGTCGTCGCCATCGCGGCTCTGACCTTGACGGGCACGAGCGTCAGCAACTTGTTTGACTTCATCGGCAACCAGATCTAAACGGAGCGGTGCCGAATCGAGTTGGCCGCGGTCGTGTTTGCGAACATGGCCGTGTTCGTCATTCCTTTCGACGCCGATCGCGGTCGACTACGCCTCGCTCGAGCGCGGATCGCGATCGGCGTCCTTGTCCCCTTTGCATCGTCGTGACCCCGAGGCCACCGCACCGTGGAGAAGCTGCGCCGAAGGGATGGGCGACACCAGCCATTCGCGGGTGTCCGGGAATACCCGAACCCGCGTAAACGAGAGCTGTACGACCGAGGATCCACCCTGGAGGGAGAAAGGAGAGCCACATGCTTCAGTCTTTCGCTGTGCGGCTCCAGTTGGCGAAGATCCGGGCCGAGGAGGGTCAGGCGCTGATCGAGTACGCCCTGATCGTCTCGCTGATCTCGGTCATCGCCATCGCAGCGCTGACGCTGACGGGCACGAACGTCAGGAACATGCTGGACTTCGTCAGCTCGCAGGTTTAAACGTGCCCAATCGAGTCGGCCGCTGTCGTGCTTGCGAACACGACGATCTTCGTGGTCTCGTTTCCGACGCACGATCGCGGCCGACCACGCCTTGCTCGCCGTCATCCTGACGCTCCAAAGCTCGGAGCTCGTCCGAGGCACGCTAGTGCTCGGGTCGCTCCCGTTTTCTATCGTGCGGCTTTGCTGTCCACACCATCGGGCCAAGGTACGTCTGGTAGTCCGGGTGCACGCGGTCGGCGTCCGCGCCGCAGCGGTGGAGAAGCCGCAGCGGTGGGGAAGCTGCGCCGAAGGGATGGGCGACACCACCCATTCGCGGGTGTCTGGGAATGCCCGAACCCGCGTAAACAAGGAGCAGTAGCACCGAACGTACACCCTCGAGGGGAGAAAGGAGAGCCACATGATTCAGTCTCTCGCTGTGCGGCTCCAGCTGGCGAAGATGAGGGCCGAGGAGGGTCAGGCGCTGATCGAGTATGCCCTGATCGTCTCGCTGATCTCGGTCATCGCCATCGCAGCGCTGACGTTGACGGGCACGAGTGTCAAGAACATGCTCAACTTCATCAGCTCGCAGGTCTAACGGGAACGTGCCCAATCGAGTCGGCGCCGACAGCATCGCGGCGATCGAGCGGCCCCGTCGGGCGACCTCGACATCGGTCGATCGCCCGAGGTGGTTGCCACCGCTGTTGTTGTCGGCGCCGACGCGTTTTAGCCTGACGCGGGCGGCCGAGAAGCTCCTTCTCGGCTTCCTGCCACCCGCGCTTCTCATCGTCCTCGTCGCCGCTCGCTATCTGGTCGGGCGCCACCTGGGCTTCGACTACAGACCGCTCTGGGAGGCTTCGCACGACCTCTTCCACGGCGCGTCGCCGTACCCGGCGGTTCACGCGGCTGCGCTGCACAACGAGCAGCAGTTCGTCTATCCGCCCGTCGCCGCGGTGTTGGCTGCTCCGCTCGCTGTGTTCCCGTTTGGCGTGGCTGCAGCTCTGTTCGCGGCGATCGAAGTCGCCGCGACGGTCCTGACGCTAAGGCTGCTCGCCGTTCGCGATTGGCGTTGCTACGGAGTCACCTTCCTCTGGTACCCGGTCCTCCAGAACTTCTTGCTCGGGTCGATCACAAGCCTGCTTGCGCTGGGCCTCGCCGTTGGCTGGCGTTACCGGGACAGCAGGCGCATCTCAGTCTTCGTCTCCGCGGCGCTGATCGCCGCCAAGGTGTTCCTATGGCCCCTGCTCTTCTGGCTTGCAGCGACCCGGCGCTGGCGAACGGCATTATGCGCGCTTGGTCTCGCACTTGGCGCCGTCGGGCTCTCGTGGGCGCTTGTTGGTTTCGGGGGGCTGACCTCCTACCCACGCCTCCTCGACGAGTTGTCCCGACTCGAGTCCTGGAAGAGCTACTCGGCAGTCGCGCTGGGGCTCGTGCTGGGCCTGTCGACCGGTGAGGCTCGGGCTCTCGCAATCATTGCCGGCGCGGCGGTGATCGCCACGATGCTCATCATCGGCTACCGACGCGGAGATGACGTGGCATCGGACCGCCAGACGTTCGTGCTTG
>JBQCCT010000058.1:0-8440 GCA_051961955.1 Solirubrobacterales bacterium | reverse complement strand
CGACGATCATTTTCACCCCTTCGTCGACCGAGCGCAGCGACTCCAGCGCCTTCTGGTAGTAGACGCGGTAGGTGTGGATGTCGGTCGGCGAGAGGTACGGCGCTTCGCGGATGAAGCGCGGCTTGTCGTTGACGTTGCCCTCGTTGAACCCTTCCGAGCGGCCGTGCGGGAAGGGCGCGCCGGCAAAGGTGTTGTAGTGGCGCGGCGCCGGCTCGGGCCCGGCGGGCTTGCGGAAGTCGCCGTGCGGGGCGGTGTAGTCGACCTGCATGTAGAAGGGCTGTTCGGGCGGCGTGCCCGCCAGCTCTTCAGTGGCTATCCGGTTGAAGACGTCGGTCTCGTACAGGCACGGTTTGCCTTCGAAGGTGGTGGTCGGGCAGCCGAAGTAGTCGCGTTCGCCGTATTCGCGGGTTTCCCAACTACCGGAGTCTCCGAACGGCCCGTCGATCGAGCCGTTGTCGTTGAGCGTGTAGCCGTAGTAGTAGTGGTGGGTATCGGCGCTCAGCACCGTGTGCCAGGCGCTCCAGCCGGGCGGCACGTCGGTGCCGCTGTCGAACGGTTCGTCGCCGTAGCCGTTGAGGAACTTGCCGATGTGGATCGTCCGGTAACCGGCTCCCTGCAGCCAGGTGGCGATGTTGTGGGTGTAGGCCCCCCGAGCTTTGAAGCCGGTGTAGCCGCCGTTTGGCGGCACGTTGCCGCGGTCGTTGTGGTTGTGGGCGTAGCGGCCGGTCAGCAAACTGACACGCGAGGGGCAGCAGAGCGGATAGGAGACGTAGTAGCGGCTGAAGGTCTCGCCGTGGTTGGCGAGCAGCGAGAGCGTGTAGGGCATCGATTTGACTTCGATCCCGCCGACGTTGATCGCCGCGTAGAGCTCGTCGAGCGTCTCGTCATCGGTCTGGATGACGACGAAGCTCGGTTTCTGCGCCGCCGACTCGTTCGCCCGCTCCCGCAGCGATTTGGCCGAGATCGGCGATTCCTTCGGTGCTGCGGCGCCGGCGGTCCGGGTCCCGGCGAGGACGAGAGCGACGACCAGCGCCAGCAGGCTCGCGGCCAGGGCGAGCCGCGCGACCGCTACGGCGCGCGTAGAACTGGTGTTGCGAGCGAACGTCTGCATCGATGCGATCGGAGGCTGATCGGCCGAGTACCCCCGAAACCGGCGCCTAACGCCTGAGTTGCGGGGTGAAAGCTAGAAGACGCTCAGGACGCGCCGAGCTTTTTGACGGCTTCGCGGAAGTTTTTCACCGTGGCGCTGGGGGCTTTGCGGCCCTCCAGTTTCTCGCCATGGCGGTTGACCCAGATCACCGGCACGTTCATTTTCAACACCGGCGCGATGTCGGTCGCGTAGTTGGAGCCGATGTGGACCCAGCCTTTCTTGCCGCCGATCCGCCGCGCGCACTCTTTGAAGTGGACGGGGTCGGGCTTGTAGCTGCGCACCTGCTGGGCGGTGACGACGAGGTCGAGTTCGGTCCGCAGGTGGCGGCGCGAGATCCCCAGCAGTTTGTCGTCGATGTTGGAGACGATCCCGATCTCGTACTTCTTGCCGAGCCGGTCCATCGCCGCGTTGGCCTCGCGGAACGGCAGCCAGTAGGCCACGCTGTTGGGCAGGAACTGGGCCCGCGAGGGCTCCACTTCCCAGCCGATCTCGCCCGCGACTTTGACGATCGTGCGGCGCAGCACCTCGGCGTAGAGCTCATACGAGCCGGCCATCACTTCGGCCTGGACCTCCATGAAGCGCTCCAGGAAGGGCCCCTCCTCGAAGCTGAAGCCGTCTTTGGCCGCCTCTTTCTGGCAGGCCTCGAGGATGCCTTTCTCCCAGTCGATCAGGGTCCCGTAGCAGTCGGTGGTTACCCATTTGACGGTTTTTAGACTGGGGAGGGGCATCTGAGAGCGCGGCATTATGTCATTCGGATAGTCTGCCGCGTCGCGCTCCCCCGGCGCCCCCCTCAGATATGGACCTCCTCGAGTACCAGGGCAAGCAACTGTTCGCCAAGCACGGCATTCCCGTGCCCAGCGGCGAAGTCGCCGACACGGTCGACGAGGCCGTCGCCGCGGCGGAGAAGATCGGCTACCCCTGCGCGATCAAGGCGCAGGTGCTGATCGGCGGCCGCGGCAAGGCGGGCGGGATCAAGATCGCCCAGGATGCCGACGAGGCGCGCGAGCACGCCGACGCGATCCTCGGCATGGACATCGTCGGCCCGCACGGCGAGGGCCCCTTCCGCGTCGAAGCGGTCTGGATCGAGGGCGGCTCCGACATCGCCGAGGAGTACTACGCCTCGGTCATCCTCGACCGGGGCGAGAAGAAGCTGCTGGCGATGGTCTCCGCCAAGGGCGGGATGGACATCGAGGCGGTCGCCGCCGAAGACCCCGAGGCGCTGGTCAAACGCCATATCGACCCCACGCGCGAGTTCGACGCCGCCGCGGCGCGCGCGATCGTCGCCGAGGCCGGCCTCGCCGAGGACGCGCTCGACGAGGCGGCCGAGGCGCTGGTGAAGCTGGCCGAGGTGGCGCGCGAGGAGGACGCGACCCTGATCGAGGTCAACCCGCTGATCGTCACCGCCGGCCGCAACGTCGTCGCGCTGGACTCGAAGGTGACGATCGACGGCAACTCGCTCTTCCGCCACCAGGACCTCGCCGAGATCGCCGACACCGTCGACGACCCGCAGGAGCAGATGGCGAAGGAAAAGGGCCTCACCTACGTCAAGCTCGACGGCAACGTCGGCATCCTCGCCAACGGCGCCGGCCTCTGCATGTCGACGCTCGACGTCGTCGCCCAGGCGGGCGGCCGCCCGGCCAACTTCCTCGATGCCGGCGGCGGCTCCAAAGCCGAGGCGATCGTCAACGCCCTGGAAGTGATCAAGAGCGACGCGAAGGTGACCGCGATCCTCTTCAACATCTTCGGCGGCATCACCCGCTGCGACGAGATCGCCAACGGGATCGTCACCGCCTCGCAGCAGATCGACCTCGGCGTGCCGCTGGTGGTGCGCCTCGACGGCACGAACTCGGAGGAGGGGCTGCAGATCCTCGCCGAGGCCGACCTGCCCGACCTGCACCAGGAGAAGACGATGCTCGACGCCGCCCGCCGCGTGGTCGAGCTCGCCGGGAGCGCCGCGTGAGCATCATCGTCGACACCCAGACCAAGCTCGCCGTCTCCGGGCTGACCGGGCGCGAGGGCTCCTTCCACGGTCTGCGCAACAAGGCCTACGGGACCGACCTCGTCGCCGGCGTCACGCCCGGCAAGGGCGGCCAGGACGTCGAGGGCGTGCCGGTCTTCGACACGATCAAGGAGGCGGTCGAGGAGGCCGGCGCCAACACCTCGATGATCTTCGTCCCCGCCCGCTTCGCCGCGGCGGCGATCGACGAGGCGATCGACTCCGGCGTCGAGACCGTGATCGCGATCACCGAGGGCATCCCCGTCCTCGACATGCTGAACACGTACTGGAAGGCGAAGGAGGCGGGCGTGCGGCTGATCGGGCCGAACTGCCCCGGCGTGCTCTCGCCCGGCAAGGCCAACGTCGGCATCATCCCCGCCCAGTTCTTCGACCCGGGCCCGATCGGCGTCGTCTCCAAGAGCGGGACGCTGACCTACCAGATCGGCAACGAGCTGAAGCAGGCCGGCACCGGCAACTCCTCGATCGTCGGCATCGGCGGCGACCCGATCGTCGGCTCCGACTTCATCGACATCCTCACCATGTACGAGGCCGACCCCGACACCGAGCTGATCGTGATGGTCGGCGAGATCGGCGGCGACGCCGAGGAGCGGGCGGCCGAGTTCATCGCCGCCGAGGTCTCCAAGCCCGTGGTCGCCTACATCGCCGGCTTCACCGCGCCCCCCGGCAAGCAGATGGGCCACGCCGGGGCGATCGTCTCCGGCTCCTCCGGCACCGCCCAGGCGAAGAAAGACGCGCTCGAAGCAAAGGGCGTGCGGGTCGGCGAAAGCCCGACCGAGACGGCCGCGATCGCGGCCGAAATGCTGCGCGGCTGAGCACCCTTTTCTCTCAGCAGCGGTCACTCGCGAGGGGGGATTGACACGTACCTAAAGAGGTGATTGGGTTACTCCCACGAAATCCTTGCGTTGGGAGGCGCTATGGCAAACGGAGAAGAAGGTCCCGCTCAGCGGGTGAACAACAGCGAAGTCGCCCCGGAGAAGAAATACCTCGTCTGGGGGTATGGCGCGGTGGCCGTGGCGGCGGCTCTCGGGCTGGTGTTCTCGTGGATCAGCAACGTGCAGATCGAAGCAGCCGAAGGCTTCGCTCCGTTCGCCGTGATCTACATCATCGCCCAGGCAATCGAGCGGGTGCTGCAACCGTTCACGACCTTCACGGTCGGGGCCCAGGAAAAGACCGAAGCGAAGAACGAATTGAAGAAAGCGAAGAGCAAACGCGGGGCCGCTTTGGCGCTTCAAGAAGCCGGAACCGTGATTTCCGAGACCGAGAAAGCCGCTGCCGAACAGAAGAAGCTCGAACAGATCCACGCGGACCGCTCGCTGGTCTACTGGGCGGCGGCGACGTCGCTCGCGCTCCTCGTCTGCGGCGCTCTGAAACTGGGGCTGATCCAAAGCGTGGCGCACCTGACCAACGGCGGAGGCCTGGTCAGGGACATCGACATCGTCGTCACCGGGATCGCGGTCGGCTCGGGCACCAAGCCCCTCCACGACGTCATCAGCGTGATCAAAACCACCAAACAGAAGGGCGAAACCGCCCCGGCCGCCGGTTAGGCACCGACCCGGCGGGGCCGGGGAAGAGCTCCGTTGCTAGTGTCGGGCCTCGATGGCCGGTGACACGATCTCATTCGCGCGCGGGGCTCCCAGCGCCGACATCCTCCCCCACGAGCAGGTGCGGGAGGCCGCGGCGCGGGCGCTTGCGGGCGACTGGGAAACGGCGCTGTCCTACGGCGTCGGAATCGGCCATCCCGGACTCTGCCGGTGGGTGGCCGAGCGACACGGACACCTCGATGCCGCGCAGGTGATGATCACCAACGGCTCGCTGGAGGCCGGCGCGATGCTGTTCCAGCACCTGCTCGGGCCGGGCGACCGGGTCGTCGTCGAGCAGCCGACCTACGATCGCACCCTGCTCCTGCTGCATCAGCTCGGGGTCGAGCTGGTGCCGGTCTCGCTGGAGGCCGACGGCGTCGACCTCGGCGAGCTGGAAGCGGCGCTGGACGAGGGGCCGCTGAAGTTCGCCCACATCATTCCCAACGCCCACAACCCGGCCGGCTGCACGCTCTCGCTCGGGAAGCGCCGGCGCCTGGTCGAGCTGGCGGCCGAGTTCGACTTCTGGATCTTCGAGGACGACCCCTACCGCGAGCTGCCCTTCGAGGGAGAGCCGCTGGAGACGATGCTGTCGCTGGATCAGGCCGGCAAGGTCATCCACGCTTCCTCGTTCTCGAAGACGGTCAGCCCCGGCGTCCGCGTCGGCTACCTCGCCGGCCCCGCCGAGGAGATCGAGAAGCTGGCGAAAAAGGCGAACGAGACCTACATCTCGCCGAACATGCTGGCCGAGGCGATCGTGCTCGAGCTCTGCCGCAGCGGCGAGCTCGACCGCAACATCGAGTTCGTCAAGGGCGAGCTGAAGGCGCGCTGCGACGCGCTGGTCTCGGCGCTGGAAGCCCAGATCCCCGAGGCCGAGTTCGTCGTCCCCGACGGGGGTTACTTCCTCTGGCTCGACCTCGCCGAGGATGCCAACACCCCGGCGCTGCTGGCCGAGGCCAAAGAGCACGGCGTCACCTTCGTCTCCGGCCCCGACTTCATGATCGAGGGCGGCGAGCGGAGTCTGCGGCTCTCGTTCGCGCCGGTGCCGGCGGACAAAGCCGCCGAGGGCGTTTCGCGCATCGCCTCGGCGCTCGAGCAGTTGCGCGCCGGCTCCCCGGCGTAAGGCCTAGTCGTGCGGAGCCGGGGTCGCTGAGCGCAGGGCGCCTGCTGAAGCAATGACGACGAAGGCGATCGCCACCACCTCGCGCGCCGTCAGGTCCTGCGAGAGGGCGAGGAAGCCGATCGCGGCTGCCACCGCTGGCTCCAAGCTCATTAGGACTCCAAACACCGCCTGTGGCAAGCGACGCAGGGCCTCCATCTCGGCGACGTAGGGGATCGTGGTGCTGAGGACGCCGACGGCAGCGCCCGTGAAAAGGTGAGAGGGGCCGAACACCTCCCAGCCCCCCTGTGCGAGGCCGAAGGGAGCCACTAGCAAAGCCGAGATCACCGCCGCCACGGTGGCGCCGCGGATCCCCGGTTCGAGCGCGCCAACGCGAGCGCTCTGGAGGATGTAGGCGCCCCAAAAGGCACCAGCGGTTAGCGCCAGGACCACGCCGAGGGTGTCGACGCCCCGGCCTTCGGCGCCGCCCGACAGCAGCACGATCCCCGCCGCTGCCAGCAGCGCCCAGAGCAGGTCCCGTCGCCGCCGCGAACCGAACAGCGCCACGCCGAGCGGCCCGACGAACTCCAGGGTCACGGTGATTCCGAGCGGCAGCCGATCCAGCGCCGCATAGAAGAAGAGGTTCACTGCCGCGACGGCGGCCCCGAGCAGGACCACGTCGCGGTGTGGCCACTCCCGTATCCCGAAGACGGCCCTCCGGGCCAGTAGCAATAGCGCCAGCGCCCCGAAACTCGCCCGCAGGAAGACCGCTCCGGCCGGCCCGATCGTGTCGAATAGATCCGTGGCCAGCGCCGAGCCGCACTGGACCGAGACGATCGAGCCCAGCGCCAACAGCGCCGCGCCACGGGTCCTCGCCTGGACGCCGGCCGTGTCTCGCGGGCGATTCAGCGGCCGTAGCGGTCGCTGGAGAGAACGAGCTGCTCGGGGATCGCCGCGCGCGGCGGCGGCGCCGGATCGGCGCGGACCGAGACGGTCTCGGCGACGCTGCGGGTGACGACGTGCTCGCCGTCGGCGGAGGCGATCGTCACGCTCTCGGCGTCGGAGGCCGAGACCTTCCCCTCCAGGCCCGGATGCAGCCCGGCGTCCTTGAGGTAATGCAGCAGCTCCTCGGCCTCGTTCTCGAAGCGCAGCACGGTGAGCGCGGCACCGATCTCGACGTCGGCCAGCAGCGCCCCCTGCTCGCGCACTCCCTCGACGATCGGGTGCCCATGCGGGCAGGTCGTCGCGTCGCCTATCGCCGCCCGCATCCGCTCCTCCAGCACCGGGCTCATCGCGTGCTCGATCCGCTCCGCCTCCTCGTGCACCTCGTCCCAGGGAATGCCGAGCACGTCGGTGAGGAAGCGCTCGATCATGCGGTGGCGGCGGACGATGTAGCTGGCGTGCTCGCGGCCGGACTCGGTGAAGGCGAGCGATTTGTTCGGGTTGCGCTCGACGTAGCCGTCCTCGACCAGGCGGCCGATCATCTCGTGCACGGTCGGCGGCGAGAGCTGCATCGCGCGGGCGATGTTGGCCCCGGTCATCGGCAGCCCGGCCTCCTCCAGCCAGAACATGATCTCCAGGTACTCCTGCTCGGCGACCGTCGCGTGCGCGTCCATGCGCTCGATACTACCCACCCGCCGAAGATCCGCCGACGGGCCGATTTCGGTCTAAATAGGAGCGTTTTCGGCCCGTCGGCCTAGCGGCGCTCCATCAGGCTGGAGACGACCGCCTCGTAGAAGCCGTCGCCCATGCTGCCCTCGGTGACGGTGACGTTGTCCCAGGCGGGCAGGGCCAGGCGCAGGCCTTCGTCGCGCTCCGGCCCGTTGGCGACGACGAAGAAGCGGCCGACCGCGGAGGCCACCTCGAGGTCCTCGACCGAGTCGCCGACGGCGATGCAGTCGGCCGGGTCGTAGCCGCGGGCGCGGGCGTGGCCGGCGACCGCCGCCGCCTTGCTGACCAGCTTCGGGACCAGGTGGTAGGCGTGGGTGCGCCCCTCGACCGCCGGCATCGGCCGCCCGATCGCGCCGTTGTCGAGCAGCCGCAGGTCCTCGTCGCCCCACTCGTGCAGGAGCGCGTTGGCTTCCTCGACGTCGACCTTGCCGCGGAAGAGGTGGGAGAGGACACGGCCGTGGTGCCAGGGAGAGTGGTACTCGAGCCGGCCCTCGAAGTGCTGGAAGAGCCGCTTCGGGATGCCGCGCGCCTCGATCTGCTCATAAATCGTGCCGCCCTCGTTCGGCGCCATCTCGCCGGTCATCAGCGTCGTCTCGCCCTCGATCGCAAACGCGCAGCCGGCCTCGTAGATGTAGGAGGTCTGGCCCATCAGCCGCGCCGCCTCGTGCACCTGCGGCTCGCGGCGGCCGGACATGATCACCACCTCGACCCCGGCCCGGTGGCAGGCCTCCAACGCCCGTGCCTGCGCCAGGCTGAAGCCGCCCTCGGCGTCGCGGAAGAGCGAGCTGCCCTGCCCGAGCAGGGTTCCGTCGAGGTCGGTGTAGACGCAGGTGAGCGGCATCGGCGCGGTCGCTACCGTAGCGGGCGACGATGGAGTGGAGGCTGCCCCACCGGACCCTCGACCTGACGCGCCCGCTCGGCGCCGG
>JBQCCT010000057.1:0-9110 GCA_051961955.1 Solirubrobacterales bacterium | reverse complement strand
CGAAGGCATCGGCTCGCCAAGGGTCACCTTCACCGACCCCCAGGTCGCCGCCGCCGGCAAAACGCTAGAGCAGGCGCGCGAAGCGGGCATCGACGCCCGCGCGATCGACGTCCCCACCGACGGCACCCCCGGCGCCAGCTTCCAGGGCAAGGACACCGGCGGCACCTGCCGCCTCGTCGTCGACCAAGTCAAGGGCACGATCGTCGGCGCCACCTTCACCGGCTTCGAGACCGCCGACTTCCTCCAAGCGGCAACGGCGGCAATAGTCGGCGAGATCCCCCTCTCAAAACTCCGCCACGCAATCGCCCCCTACCCCAGCCGCAGCGAGGTCTGGCTCAAGCTGCTGGAGAAGTACGAAGAAGGCACCTAGGTCGCTCCATCCAATCCCGTGGTTCCTTAGTAACCCTATGAGTGTCTAAGGAACCACGGAATGAGGCTGACCTGGATCTCAAGCATCTTGTGGTTCCTTTGACACCTATACGGTGTCTAAGGAACCACAACTTTCGGGGACCCCGAAGGAGTCCGGCGATTACCTCTCCCGGGCCTTACATCAGACGGTTGAGCGCTGCTTCAGCTCCACGAGCAGATCCTGCGGGAAGCCGGCGACTTCGTCGAGGTCGTCGACCGACTTGAAGCCGCCGAGGCGCTCGCGGTGGGCCAGCAGGCGGGTGGCCTGGGTCACCGAGAGGTTCTGTTCGCGCAGCTGCTCGAAGGTGATCGTGTTGAGGTTGATCTCGCCAGCCGGACCACCAGGGCTTGGAGCGCCCGGGGCGCCGCCTGGGCCGGCCTGGTCGGCCAGGGTCAGACCCTCCGGCTGCTGAGCGCCAAGGCCCGGCACCTGAGTCGGCGACTCGGGGGCCGCCTGGGGCGGCGGGCTCGGCTGGAACGGCTCGGCCGCGGGCGGCGGCGGGGGCGTTGACGCCGCGGGTGGTGCCGGTGGAGGCGTCGGCTCGGGCTCTTGCCGCGGCGGTGGAGGAGGCGGCGCCTGGGGCGGCTCCGCGGGCAGGAGTGGCGGCGTCGGCGGCGCAAAGGGCTGCTGCGGTTCGGGGGCCGGCGGGGCCGGGGGCGCCGGTGGCATCCCGGCGGCGCCGCCCTGGACCGAGCGCACCACCGCCTGCTCGGCTTCGGCTGCCTGCTGCTCGGCTTCGCGGGCGCGCTGTTCGGCTGCGGCGACGTTGCGGCGCATCTCCGCCAGGCGCTGGTCGCGGGCTTCCTCTTCGGCCCGCTTCTGCTCCAGCCGTTTCGCCTCGGCGGCTCGTTCTTCGGCCGCCCGGGTCCGCTCTTCGATCTGGCGCAAGCGCTCCTCGGCCTCTTTCATCTCGCGCTCGCGGACTAGGCGTTCTTCCTCCAGCCGCTGCTCGACCGCCGCGGTCAGGTCGACCTGCGGCGGCTGCTGGGGCTGCGGCAGCGCGGATTGGGTGTCCTGGATCGGCACCCCGGCCGGCGGCGGCGGTGCCCCGCCCTGCTGCATCTGCTCAGCCGAGGCGAGGCGGCGCTCGGCCTCGGCGCGGATGCGCTGCTCCTCGAAGCGGACTTCGGCGACCTTGTCGCGGACCCGCTGTTCGGCGGCCGCGGGGTCGTATTCGCCCGGTGCCGGGGTCCCGCCCGGAACCGGGGGCGGCGGCACCGTGGGCACGGCCGAGAGCTCGCCGGTCGGCGGCTGCACGGTCGTCGCCTCCTCCCAGGGGGGCAGCTGCCCCGTGGGCGGCACCTGGCCGGTCGCCTGCGCCTCGGCGACGGCGCGTTCGTTGGCGGCGCGGGCCGCGGCCAACCGCTGCTCGGCCTCCTGCTGCTCGCGCTTGCGCTTACCGCCGAACTTGATCCCGAAGAGGCTCATCTCCGTGAAGCCCTTCTTGGCGGGCTCGGCCGCAGGGGCGCCGGTCCCAGCTCCGGGGGCGCCTGCCGCCGGAGCCTGGCCGGGCGCAGTGGGCGGCGACGCGGCGGGTGGCGGCACAGCGCCGCCGCGCTTCTGCGCCTTTCGCTGCGCTTTGTCTTCTTTGCGCCGCTGCAGCTCGGCCCGGCGCGATTCGCGCATCTGTGTCCGAGCCGCTCGCTGCTCTTCGCGGACACGGCGCTTGCGATCTTTGGAACTCTCGTTAGCGGGCGGCGGCGTCTGCCCGGGGGCGGGCGGCGGCGCCGACTGGCCGGCGGGCGAGGGCTGACCGGGGACGGCCTGACCCGGCGGCGGCGCGCCAGGGACACCCCCCGGCGCAGCGCCAGGGACAGCGGCGGCTGCACCTGCAGGCACCGCAGCCATCTCGGCGGTCTGCGCGGCGGGCACGGCAGCGGGAGGAGCAGCTGGCGGCGGCGTCTGGGCCCCGGCCGGCGGCGCCCCTGCGGGCTGCGCGGCCCGCTTCTTTTCCTTCTCCTTGGCGCGGCGCTGGGTGATGCGGACGATCAACAGCAAAAGCAAGATCGCCGCCAGCAGCGCACCGACGAAGTAGGCGGTGTGGTCACTGACGTAGTTGCTCGCCTTTTCCGGGAAAGATTCGGCGTTGGCCTGCGCGGGCGCAACCATGAGCACCGCGATGATCCCAGCGAGGGCGGCGGGGATGCTCCTCCGGTTCATCATGGCCCTGCATCCTTGCATGTAGTTCGAAAGTTTCAACTCAACGCATCCTTCCCTTGAACTCGCGCTCGACCTCTCTTCTGACGTCGCGATCGGCGATCTCCCGCCTGCGGTCACGACCCTCCTTGTTTCGCGCCAAAGCCAGCTCCACCTTCGCGCGCGGCCCCTTGAAATAAATCCTGGTCGGAACCAGCGTCAACCCTTTCTGCGCCGTTTTCCCGACCAGCCGCTCGATCTCGGCCTTGTGCAGCAGCAGCTTGCGCGGCCGCTCGGCCGCGTGGGCGTCCACCGACGCGTACTCGTAAGGCGGGATATGCAGCTTGCGGAGCCAAACCTCGCCGTCCTCGACGACCGCGTAGGAATCGGTCATCTGCGCTTTGCCACCGCGCAGCGCCTTCACCTCCGAGCCGGTGAGGACGATCCCCGCCTCCATCTTCTCGACCAGCTCGAATTTGTGGCGGGCGCGACGATTGGTGACGACGTCGCCCGAGGCGGGCTCGCGTTTTTTGCTCTTCTTGCTCATTCGCTCGGTTCTCCAGCCGGTGCCAGCTGCACCCGTCCCCGCGGCGCATCCACACCCGCCACCCGGACAGATATCGGATCGCCGAGGTTGATTCTCCTGCCGGAGCCGCGGCCGACCAGCGCCACCTCGGCCCGGTCGAGCTCGTAGCGCTCCCCCGGCAGCAGCCGCGCCGGCAGCATCCCCTCGTAGGTGTCGCCCAGCTCGCCCTTGAAGGAGACGAAGGCGGCGGAGCGGATCACCCCCGAGACCTCGCCCTCGAAGACGGTGTCGAGCCCGCGCTCCCCGAGCTCGCGTTCGAGCAGGAAGGCGGCGCAAACGTCGTCGGCCCCACGCTCGATCTGCGCTGAGGTGCGCTCGCGCGCCGAGCTGTCAGCGGCGGCGTCGCGCGCCTCAGCCAGCTTCGGTGGCTGCTCCCCCTCCCCCAGGTGCGCCAGCAGCGCCCGGTGCACGACCAGGTCCGGGTAGCGCCGAATCGGCGAGGTGAAGTGGCAGTAGGCAGGGCTGCCGAGCCCGGCGTGGCCGCTGTTCCGCTCGCTGTAGTAGGCCTGCTTGAGGGACCGCAGCACGAGCGAGGTATACGCCTCGCGGCCGTGCCCGCGCCGCCTCGCCTCCCGTAGCGTCAGACGGCTCGCTTCGGCTGCGACCCGCCCGGCCTCGCGCGGCGCCAGCCCCTGTTTCAGCGGTGGGGTCGGTACCCCCAGCGCCGCCAGCTGTTCGAGCAGGTGCTCGATCCGGGCCGGATCGGGC
Source organism: Solirubrobacterales bacterium (assembly GCA_051961955.1). Taxonomy (GTDB): domain Bacteria; phylum Actinomycetota; class Thermoleophilia; order Solirubrobacterales; family 70-9; genus VAYN01. Next base: position 5,271 of record JBQCCT010000057.1, on the reverse strand, counting down.
TGGGCGTGAATGCGGTAGATCGCCGGCACCCGCTCGCGCTCCAGCAGCTGGGCGACCTGCTCGTTGTTGAGGATCATCAGCCGCTCGATCAATCGGTGCGCCTCGGTCTGTGCGACGCCGTGAGCGCGGAGCACGTTCCCCTCGGCGTCGAAGACGAACTCGGGCTCGAAGGATTCGACCTCGAGGCTGCTGGTGCCGCGGTGCTCGCCGAGCTCGGCGGCAACCCTGCGGGCTGCGTCGAGCGGTTCGGCCACCTCGGCCGGCGGTCGGCGGCGGCCGGCGAAGATCTCGTCCAGCTGGTCATAGTCGAGACGGGCGTCGGAGCGGATCCGGCTGCGGTAGAAGCGCGTGCGCCGCGGTCGCATTTCCGCATCGAGCTCGATCTCGGTCGTGACCGCCAGCCGCTCCACCCCCGGCGCCAGGCTGCAGGCCTCGCTGCTGAGCGCGTGCGGCAGCATCGGCTCGACCGCCCCCGGCACGTAGGTGCTGTTGCCGCGCCGCCGCGCCTCGAGGTCGAGCGGCGAGCCCGGCCGCACGTGGGCGGAGACGTCGGCAATGTGGATCCAGACGCGGGCGCCGTCGCCCTCCAGCTGGGCCGAGACGGCGTCGTCGAAGTCGCGCGCGGTCGCCGGGTCGACGGTAAAGGTGGCGAGCGCGGTGAGATCGCGGCGCCGGCCCGGGTCGCGCTCGACCCGATCGGCCGCCGCCCGGGCTTCCTCCTCGATCGCAGGCGGGAAACCCCGGAAGCCAAGCTCGTCGCGCAGCATCCGTTCGACCGTCTCCCGCGCCGAAAGCTGCTCCCGCTCCTGCCGGCGCCTCCGTCCCCGGGACCGCGTACGGGGCATCAGGAGCCGATCTGGCCGGCGAGGACTTCTAAGGCGCGCTGTTTGGCCTCGTCGACTTTCGTCGCCGGGTCGTCGACGGCCTTGATGTCGGGATGGACGCCGTGGCTCTGCGCGAGGTTGACTCCTTCGGGAGTGAAGAACTCGCCCACCGAGAGCTTGATCGCGCCACCGTTGGAGAGGTTGTGCTCCTCCTGGAAGAGCCCCTTGCCGTACGAGCGCGTGCCCACCACCTTGGCGCCGCCATCGTCGGCGAGGGCGGCGGCGAGGATCTCCGCTGCCGAGGCGGTGTTGCGGTCGATCAGCACGACCAGCGGCCGCCGTGGCAGGTTCCCCCCCTCGGTCTTGTAGACGTTGCCGCCCTGGGTGCGGGATTTGGTCGAAACCACGACTTCGCCCTCCGGCAGGAAGACGCTGGCGCTCAGCACCGCCTCCTGCAGCAGCCCGCCGGGATTCCCGCGCAGATCGAGGACGATCCCTTCCGCCCCTTCTTTCTCAACCTTGCGCATGGCCTTGGCGATCTGATCGTGGGCGTCATCGCTGAACTGGAGCATGCGGATGTAGCCGAGCTTCTTGCCGCGGACCTCTTCGATGTGGCTGCTGACGTTGGGGAGGGTCACCTCGGCGCGAGTCAGGGTCATCTGCCGCACCTTCCCGGTCTTCGCATCGTGCACACCAATCGTTACTTCGGTCCCTTCTGGACCGCGAATCTGGTTACCCACCTCGGTTACGTCCTGGCCGGCGATTGACTTCCCTTCTACCGAGACGATCACTTCCCCCGCTTCGATCCCGGCCTCTTCGGCAGGCGAGTGGGGAAGAACTTTTGCCACTTCCATCCCCCGCTGGACGGGGTTGATCGTCACCCCGATCCCCGAGAAGTGCCCTTCGATCCCCTGGTTGAAGGCTTCCAGCGCTTCGGGCGAGAAGTATTCGGTGTAGCGGTCCTCTTTGTTGCGGCGACGCAGATCCCTCACCATCCCCTGCAGCGAAGCGTTGCTGAGCTCGGTGTGGCCGACCGGGCGGTAGTAATTGTCTTCCAGCACTTCCGCCGCTTCGGCGCTGAGCCCACCCGTTTCGGCGACGAAGATCTCGCGCAGCGGTTCCGGCAGCGAGTTCGGGTGCCCGCCCAGCCACAGGCCGGCGGCGAGGAAGGCCACCAGCCCCACCGCGAAGGCCACGGCCCCGCGCGCGCTCACGCCGGCCTCAGACCTTGAGGAAGCGCCGCAGGGTGACGCCCGAGCCGACCGTCGAGACCAGGATCGAGGCGGTGAAGAGGATCACGATCAGCGCCGGGAAGCCCAGGGTCGAGTTGTTCTGCGCCGCCAGCAGGCCGATCGAGTTGCTGAGCGGGTCGACGATCGTGATCTTGCCGATCCACAGGATCAGTATGGCCAGCAGCCCGCCGGCGAAGCCGACGACCATGCCCTCGATCATGAACGGCCAGCGGATGAACCAGCGGGTGGCGCCGACCAGCCGCATCACCTCGACCTCGCGGCGGCGGGTGTAGATCGAGAGCCGGATCGTATTGCCGACCAGCATCAGCGAGGCGAGGACCAGCAGCGCCGTGATCACGGTGAGGACGATCTTCAGCGCGCTCGTCACCTGCTCGATCTTCGCCGAAGCCACCTGGCGGTCGAACGGTTTGGCAATGATGGGCGAGATCGCCTTGCCCTGCGGCCCGTTCGGGTAGACCGCTTCGCGGATCGAGTCCAGATTGGAGGCGTCGTCGGCCTTGACTTCGAGGCTGTTGGGAAGGGGGTTGGTGTGCAGCTGTTCGACGATCGACTTGTCCTTCAGTTCGCTCTTCAGCGTTTCCAGCGCTTCGGCTTTGCTGACGAAGTTGACTTCGGCGACGTGGGGGATCGCTTCCAGCTTTTGCTTGGTGGCGGCGATTTCGGCCTTGGTCGCGTCGGCATAGAGTTCGTACTGAACGTTCAGCTGGTCGCGCACTTCTTCGCTCTTGCCCTGCGCGGTCTGGAAGATCGGGATCAGCATCCCGAGCAGGACGACGGTGACGACCGTGGTCACGATCGCGGCCAGGCTCGGCGCGCCGTTGCGCTTCAGCGCACGCAGAGCCTCCTGGAAGAAGAAAAGGATCCGGCCCATGGCTTACCTCAGGTGCTCGTGGTCGGTGTGGCCGTTGGTCTGGGTCGCGCCCTCGGGACCGACCCCCATCCCGGCCCGCATACGCAGGCCGAATTCGGTCGTCGACTCCTCGGTGTAGCCGCCGCTGACCTCGTCGCGGACGACGCGACCCTCGTAGAGCTCGATCACGCGGCGGCGCATGTTGTCCACCATCTCGCGATCGTGGGTGACGACGACGACGGTGGTGCCGGTCTTGTTGATCCGGTAGAGCAGTTGCATGATCCCGATCGAGGTGACCGGGTCGAGGTTGCCGCTCGGCTCGTCCGCCAGCAGCAGCGGCGGGTGGTTGACGAAGGCGCGGGCGACGGAGACGCGCTGCTGCTCGCCACCGGAGAGCTGGTCGGGGTAGCTGTGGAGCTTGGTCGAGAGGCCGACCAGCCGCAGCGTCGCCGGCACCTGCTCGCGGATTTCGCCGCGGCTGGCACCGATCACCTGCAGCGCGTAGGCAACGTTGTCGTAGACGGTGCGGTTGGGGAGGAGCTTGAAATCCTGGAAGACCGTGCCGATGTTGCGGCGCATGTGCGGGATCTTCTTCTCCGGCAACTTGCCGATGTCCCGCCCGGCGATCTTGACCGAGCCTTCGGTCGCCGCCAGCTCCCGGATCAGCAGCTTGATCAGGGTCGACTTGCCGCAGCCCGTGGGGCCGACGAGGAAGACGAACTCGCCACGGCCGATCGACAGCGAGACCCGGTCGAGCGCCATGTGGCCGCCGGGGTAGACCTTGGTCACCTGGTCCATCTCGATGATCGGGGCGCGGCGCCCGCGCGGACGCCGCGGCTCTTCCGAGCTGCCGCGGTTGTTCTTCTTCGATCTGCGCATTCGGGAAGGTGCCTTCTGCGAGGACAGGGTGACTCCTGCGGCTCGCCGACCCCGCAAGATCCCGCCCACGCAGGCGATCTTTCAGACGCCAACCTTCTCCGTTCAGGGCTAGGCGGCGATGGGTTCGGGCGAAGGCTGTCGGGCCGGCTGACGGCGTTGGTGGGCGGTTACCTGATGGATCGGCAAGTCATGGGTCCGTCGTAGCCGCGCCGGCAGGCCGAGGGCCAGCCACTTGGAGATCCCGTGCGGCAGCACGGAGACGATCACCTCGTCGAAGCGGCGGTCTTGTCGGCGACCACCAAGATCCTCTGCTTGGGTGACATCGCGAACCTCCTTTTCAGAGGACTACGGAGCAAGCCTGCTCCGCGTTCGACAAAGGAGGCGAAACGCGACCTAAAAGTGGTGTGAAGCTTCGCGGCGGGTGTTTCGCGCTAACCGATCGCGACCATGCGCTCGATCGGGATTCGCGCCCGCTCGGCGATCTCCGGCGGGACGCTGACCTCGAACTTGAGCTCGCGCAGGGAGTCGCGCAGCTTCGGCAGGGTGATCATCTTCATGTACTTGCAGGTGGCCATCCGGTTGGCCTCGATCAGGTGCGCCCGCGGCGCCGCCTGCTGCAGCGGGTAGAGCATCCCGTTCTCGGTGGCGACGATGAACTCGCCGTCGGGGTGCTCTTCGACGTGTCTCTGCATGCCCGAGGTGGAGAGCATGTGGACGCCCTCCGGGTCGATGTCGCCAGAGGCGACGTACTCCATCGCCTGGGTCGAGCAACCGCACTCGGGGTGGATAAGGAACTCCGCATTGGGGTGCTCTTCGCGGGTGCGGGCGATGTCGAGCGGTTTGATCCCGGCGTGGACGTGGCACTCGCCGTCCCAGATGTGGAAGCGGCCGCGGCGCTCCGGTTCGTCGATCAGCCCGGTCTCGCGCTCGACGAAGGCGCCGAGCCACATGTCGGGGCCGAAGAGGATCTCGCTGTCGGACCCGTGCTCCTGCCAGATGTGCCTGACGACCTGGACCGCGTTCGAAGAGGTGACGCAGTAGTCGGTCTCCGCCTTCACCTCGGCCGAGGTGTTGACGTACATCACCACCAGCGCGCCGGGGTGCTCGGCCTTCCAGGTGCGGAGCTGGTCGGCGGTGATCGAGTCGGCAAGGGAGCAGCCGGCATCGAGGTCCGGGATCAGGACGGTCTTCTGCGGCGAGAGGATCGAGGCCGTCTCGGCCATGAAGTGGACGCCGCAGAAAGCGATCACGTCGGCATCGGTCTCGGCCGCCTGACGGGAGAGACCGAGCGAGTCGCCGCGATAGTTGGCGACGTCCTGGATCTCGGGCAGCTCGTAGTTGTGGGCGAGGATGACCGCGTTGCGCTGCTCGGCGAGCGCGCGGACCTCATCGCCGATCTCAGCGATCTGCTCCGGGCTCAGCTCGGGTGCGAAAGTAGGTTGGATCGTCGGGAGCTCCTGCATGA
>JBQCCT010000056.1:0-12592 GCA_051961955.1 Solirubrobacterales bacterium | reverse complement strand
CGACGCCGTCTCGCAGTTGCGCCAGGGGTCAATCTCACTACTTCCCGGGTTGAGCCCGTTGGCCTTGTTCAATTGGGGTGGGCGTGCGTGGCGTTTTGGAATACGGGAGGGCGCCCGCTCGCAGTCGAGCGAGCTGGCTTTCAGTACCTCGCGCTTCAAAAAGACACGGGGGATCCCTGCGTCATGCGCGCCATGATCCACCTTGGAACGCCTGTTGAGGCAGCGGTCGATGGACCAACCAATAAGGTGTATACGCCCCTTGGGCCAATGCTGGCGGCAGGCATTCATCCGTTCGACTTTGTCGAAGCGATCGCCATCACGACTGGAGGACGGGAGTGGTTCAGCCCCCCACAGCCGCTGATCAAGTCGGTCCCGCCGGTGAGTGCCGCTCGACAACTCTCGCAGGGCTTGGAACAGCTCCGTGACTCAGCCGAAGCCCCGCCTGTCGTCGGCAACGAGATCGGCCTTCATCGGGAAGAGCCGTATCTACTCGACGAGCCGCCAGGCCCTATCTAGTGTGTTAGCGAGCCGAGTGACTTGGCCGATTTCGGAGAGCCGGAAACCTTGACCTCTCCGCCAAGGCCATACCGCTACCGGGATTCGAACCCGGGTTTCCGGACTGAGAATTGCCTCTGTGAAGCCATTTGCGGCCGATTCGTGCCTGTGGCGTCCAAGCAGATCAGTCCAGTTCAGCCGAGTTGGGTGGAGTCGGGGACATATTTCGGGACACGCAGTCGACGAGTCTCGGTCCATCCAACCCATAGCTCCGCGTCGAGCCAGGACCATGCTCGCACTTCAGGTGCCTGGAGCCGACCGGCAGAAGCGCCATCATCGACTCAATGCTGAGTCTCTCAGACACGGCGATTCAATCGCTTCCCATCGACGAGCGCGCCCTTGCAATCTTGCAGGATCTTCTCGATACCGGTGAGTGGAACGAGTACAACTACTTGCTCAAGTACCACGGATCGCCAGCAAACGCGGTCGCCGAAGGACTCGCCTGGCTTCGGGGCCACGCCTTCATTGCAAGGACGCCTGACCAATCTTCTGACGCGGCAATTTTCGTCACTAAGCGTGGCCAAGAGGCGTTGGCGCAAGGGGTGGATGCGATGCGCGCCGTTGAACGGCTTGAGCTATCCCTGCATCCCCTGATCGAGCGCACCGCACGGCGCCAGTTTCTCCTAGGAGAGTACGAGCAGGCAGTCTTCGTAGCAATGAAGGCGATTGAGGTCCGCGTGCGTTCGCTATCCGGACTCGGGGATGAGATCGTCGGGGTCGATCTAATGAGCAAGGCCTTTCGACCCGATGGTCCGTTGACCGATTCTGCCGCGGTAAAAGGAGAGCAAGTAGGGACGATGAACCTCTTCCAAGGCGCATATGCAGTCTTGCGCAACCCCGCGGGTCATCGCGAAGTTGATTACAGCGACGTAACCGAGGCCGCTGAGGCCGTTGCGACGGCGAGTCTTCTGATGCGCATTCTCGATCGAGTTGAGGATCGTCTGGCGGGTCCCTGAGCTCATCTCAACACGGCACAGCAACCATCATCCCGCCAACCGAGCGGGTAATTTCGGTCAAGAGGGAAATCCGTCTTTGCTCCGACAGAGGGACGACCTCTTCAAATTCCGTCGAACTGGGCTCCAAGTTCCAGAGCGAGCTGCCGTCTCTCCAGATTGCCTCGACGATCGTGTCGCTGGGTCTCGCTAGTTGGCAGGCTTCCGGCAGGATCGACAATTCCAGCCAGCGGCGGTATTTCGGCAGCGGCAGGCCAGATCCGTTAAACCTCTCGATCCCGAGGGTGGATCTGCCGGTCATCTGACAGGCCCCGTCTTCGATGAGTCGGTTATTCATCTCAAACGAAGCTGGCCCTAGGCCAGTCGATTGCGGAGTCTCCCCCTAATCCGATGGGTGGATAGCCTTGCCGGGTTCGACGAGGTACCCCAACCATTTACAGCCGGCATTCCACTGTCGGCTCAGGTATGAAGCGACAGCCTCGGCGTGGGCAAAATGCAGTTTTGCCGGCGATTTCAAGCCCCAGCTAAAGACTTTTCTCACGACACTCACCGCTCTCCGTCGCAGCCGAATGAGAACCCAATCTCTTCACCTTCTTTGACCGGAGTCGCCGCTGAAATCTGTTCTGGGTTACTGACACGCAGTCCGCAGTAGTCGACGAGTTCCCCTTCTCGCTCTCGCCATAGGCGGGCGTCGTCGGCTTCGATAGCTTCAGTGAACTGATCCATCGTGACACCTGGCGCGAGTTCTTCAAGGATCGCCGAGTTCATCCCGTTGATTATCTGCTCGGCAGCCGTTGCGTCATAGTTGACATAGGTATCGCCATGTAGCCCGCCGTTGGCTCGAAGCGCACTCAGCGCTTCCCTCGACATTCCTGCTTCGGCCTCGCCAGCTTCCCCGAGAGAAGCGTCTCCACGAGATGCTTCTTCAAGTTCTTGCTTTTCGTTCGACGGGGAAGTCGCAGAGCTACCGGTGGCATTCGATGGAGCATCACCAGCCCCACCACATGCGGAAATGCCTATGACCATCACACCGACGACCCCGGCCATGATCACGATCTTCTTCATCACTCCCCCTCTATCGCTGGACAAGACCCGCGGTCCTCTGTCTGGGTAGATCAGAGTCAAATCTAACGAAAGGTGTTGTCTTTGACCCATCGCGCAAGATCGATGCGCGTAAATCGCAGACCCCGCCCCACCCTCACATGCGGCAGATGCCGTGAGCGGACCAGCTCGTAAAGGGTGCTCCGCGGAACGTGAAGCAACTGGGCCGCTTCATCGGCATTGAGGAGCGGCTCGGTCAGCGAGCCGATGCCTTGCTGACCTTCGATTTGCTGCGTCACCGCCCGATCCAAAGTCCTATTGATCGCCCGGCGGCGCGCTGCAGTTGCCGTTTCAACCCGAGCTGGCGCTGCGTACGCTGCAACTGCTCCTTCACCCGCCTCTGCTCTGCCTGTTTGGCCGGCTCCTTCGGCTTCCGCCCGAGCGCGCTGTCTTTGCTCCTGACGCCGTTTCTCGTGCGGTAGCCCTCGATCCCCCGCACCGCCTTGTCCCAGGCGCGGGCCTTCATCGGGTCGCTCGGCCTCTCCCCCAGCTCGCGCTTGATGTAGTCGGGACCCAATGAACCGCAGAAGGCCCTTGGCAGCGCCCTTCGACAACTGCGCGAAAAGCGCGGGCTGACCCAGGAAGCGGTAGCTCACGAGGCCGGCATCACGACCGGCTCCCTATCGCTGATCGAGCGCGGTCGACGAAACCCCTCTTGGGGCACCGTGGACCGGATCGTTGCCGCCCTCGGGTCCTCGATGGGCGAGGTTGGCAAGCTCGCTGACAAGTTCAAGCGGTGATCGAGCAACCGGACTCACCCGGTTCTCGTGAAGCGGAAGGTCTCCCGATCATCGGCGAAGACGTATCGGCTAGGGGCTGAGACGAGGAATCCGTCAACCTATTTTGAGACCGCCGTGCGGAAGATCGCACAAGGCGTCGAGAGGTCGCCACGCTACTCAAGCGTGCTGAACATCTTTGCCGGCCTATGCAAGGTTTCTCAGCTTTTCTGCCACTAGAGCTATAGATGGACACTGAGCCAAGCGAAATACGAGACCTCGTTGCCGATCAGGTGCAGCGCTTTCGTCGGGGCGATGGCGACGCGGCCGAGCCGCTGGCCCGCCGTGCGCTTCGCATATCCCTTCGCACCGCATCTGCCCTGATGCGAAGTCGGGAGGATGCCGCAGACGTTGCCCAGGAGGTTGCCGTAGACGTCCTGAGCTCGCTGGGAAAGCTCCGCGACCCCGAAGCCTTCGATGCTTGGGTGCACCGGATAACCGTGCGCCACACCATGCGCCGGCTGAAGAAGGGGAGAAGCACGCGGAAGATCGAGGTGCCGCTCACCCACTTGGACGAGGAGGGCCTACTCGGGGCGATCCCGAACAGCGACATCGACTCCAAGCTCGCCGCGCGGCACGCTCTGGTCGATTCCCTCTCACGGCTGCCGGCAAGACAACGCGCGGCGCTCGCGCTTCGCTACGTCCACGACCTTTCCGACACCGAAATCGCCGCCGCCCTCGGCTGCCGGGTGGGGACTGTCCACGCTCTTTTGTCTCGCGGCCGCAAGGCGCTTCGTGAAGATCACCAACTCGTCGAGGTCAGCCTCGACCTAAAGGAAGGTAACCATGTCCACCCATGATGAGTCTCTTGCTAGAGCTTTTGCTCCGGTTCGGGATATAGAGCCGGATGAGGGCCTCGTTGCGCGCGTGGTCGCGCAGGTGAGCCGAAGGAAGAAGGCATCGCGGCGCTTCGCCCTCGCACCCGCGCGGCCGCGTTTCGCCCTGCAGGCTCTCATGGTGCTGGGACTGGTCGGAGCGACCCTCTACTCGGTGCCGGCCACCCGGGCGGCGATCGAAGAAACGGGAGGAAGCGTCGGCGACGTTTTCTCCGGTTGGCTAGGCGGCGATCATGCCGATGCTCCCGGCACGCCTCTCAGCTCGGGTGAAGCGGCCCCCGAATACCTCTACAACAACTACTCCGCCAAGGAACCGCGGGTGATCGCCGAAGCTGGCGGCTACAAGCTCTATGCGTACATCGGCGCCTCCGGCGGCCTGGGCTTCGATCTCGGTGACACGGGTGTCGGAATGGGCTTTGAAAGCGCGGCGGAACTCGGCGATGCCCCATTGCATGTCCTGGGCCCAGGGGCGATGCAACACGCTGATTCTCAGGGCCATGTCCCACTGTTCGGAATCGCTGCTCGGTCGGTGAGCAGTGTCGAGCTCACCTATGCCTCAGGGCCGCCGCTCCGGGTTTCCGAAGTCGACGGGGGCTTCGTCTTGCTCGCGGAACCAAGCCGCGGGCCAACCGAAGTAATCGCCTTCGATGCGAGCGGAAAGAAGCTAGGCGGACAACTCGTTGATGACTCGGCTCATCCAGGGCCGCAAATCAATTGGAATAGCTATGCGTCATCAGGGAGCCCCGAATATGCGCCTTCGGGGAGCCCCGAACCCTGAGCCCAAGCGTTCTTGCGCCCGTCCTTGAACAGGAGGCTGCCGGTTCGGCAGCCTCCTGGCATCGCCGGGCGAGGTGATCCCGTCGAAGGGCTGTCTCCACGCTCCGCGACGAAACCGAACAGTGTGCCCTCGCGGGCGAGACGGTGGTAAGCGAAACGACACTCTCGCCAGCTACTTCGTAGACCTCTGTCCGCCACCCTGGGTCAGTCCATCTAGATCATTCGTCTACTACACGAGAGTTCTTATTTGGCATGTTGCCCAAAATCCGGACTACTGCGGGACATTCCGCGAGCTTTCTTGAACGCTCGACTCTTTGTGCGTTAGCTTTCTCCCACTCGGTCTAGGGGTGGAAGCGCGGAGGCAAGACACCGTTTTCCGGTGCCGCCAAACGGGCGTGACTTTCCTCGATCAGGCCGGCGACGGTCGCCCCGGTGGGGTCCAGCGTCGGAGGAAATCGGGGCGCTCCCCATTTCAGAGGACACCCCAGCAATGCACAAAGTAGCCGGTCCCGTTGACGCGGACCCGGCCATTGACCAGCACATACCGAAAGGGAGAATCGAGTGAAGCTAGTACGACTACTTCTCATGTCGAGCATCGCCTTCTTGGCTCTTTGCGGCGTAGCAGCGGCGGGCGAAGCTCCGCCGGCTTCTTCGTCGCCCTCGGCAGCAGTGACGGCGGTCAGTACGACGGTGTCTCCGGCAGGCTCATTGACCACCTTTTCCGACGGAGTTCAGCTGTTTGTTCCCGCCGTGGCGGGCTCAGTCTCTGAATGTCCATCGCAGTACTTTTGTCTCTGGGAAGACATCAACTTCGGCGGTCGGCGTCTCCAGTTCCATGACACCGGCTCCTGGCAGAGCTTGGAACCGTATGGCTTCCTAGATAAGGCTTCCTCGTTTTACAACAACCGAGGTAACTCCTCATTTATTAATGGACACACGGACGGCTCGGGCGCATCACGGTGCCACGCCCCGGGTGGTGCGGGTAACTACGGAGCAGAATGGAACGACAGGGCGAGGGCTGTATTTCTGGTCTCTATCGTCGCCTGTTAGCTTCACCAGCTTTTCGACCCGCCGCTTTCGCCCTCGTGGGGCCGAAGGCGGCGGGTCGTCATGCCGGGAGGATGTCGGTTCAGGTTGCGCCGGATCGCTCCGCGACGGAGTCGGCTTGGAAAGCCTCGGAGATGCGCCGCGCTGCGTCCTGCCTCGGCTTGAACTGGAGATAGCGCTGAGTCGTCGCCAGGTCTTGATGCCCCATCCACTCCATGACCTCTCGGGAGTCGGCCGTGCGTATCGCGTGGGAGCCGAAGGTGTGGCGGAGGTCGTGGAAGCGCAGATCGCGCAGGCCGGCCTTCTTGATCGCGGCCTTGTAGCGGTCGCGGAGCTTGTGCCCGGAGAGGTGGCCGCCCCTGACCCCGCAGAAGACGAGATCGTCGTCGCTTCGGAACTCGTCGCGCTGACCGAGAGCGGCAAGAGCCTGGGCGACCTCCTCCGCCATCGGCACGGTCCGCTCCTGTCCGCTCTTGGGCGTATCGACCCGGCCGTTGGTGAAGCTCTGGCGAACGTGGACCGCGCTGTTCGGGAAATCCACGTCGCGCCAGCGCAAGGCGAGTAGCTCGCCGAGGCGTAGGCCGGTGAACGCTGCCGTGAGGTAGATCGTGCCGTCCTGCTCCGATGCAGCTGCTCGAACGAGGGCCAAGACCTCCTCGCGTGAGAACACGTCGATGTTGCCGCGCTTCGCGTGGGGTCGGCGCTCGACGTTCGCGACCGGATTCGCCGGCAACTTGTAGCGGCGCTGCGCCCAGACGAAGAGGCCGTGAAGCACGGTGAGGTACTTGTTGACGGTCCGGTCCGAGAGGTCTTCGGCCATCAGGGCGTCGCGGAAACCTTCGACCATCTCCGGCGTCACCTCCTCGAGGCGCACCTTGTCTCCGAACTTCTCACCGAAGACCTTCTTCATCCGGTTGGCCATGTGCTCGTAGTCGATCTGCGTCGAGAGCTTGATCTTCCGGTCCCGCTTGTAGTCGAGCCAGTCGTCGCAGGCGACGGCGAAGGTGGTCCCGGTGCGGACCATCCCCGGCAGCTCCCCGCGCCGCGCCGTGGCGAGCGTTTCGTCCAGCCATGCCCGCGCCGTGGTCTTCGTGTAGTAGCCGGCGGGCGGCTCGGTCTTGCGCTCGGTCCAGTGGGGGCCGATCCGCCGCTGAACCTGGCGGCCGTCCGGCAGTCGGTACTTCGCGTACCACTGGGCGCCGCGCTTGCGCTCGACCTTGAAAACGTGGCCGCTTATCGCTCTGTTCGCCTGCCGCTGCATCGTGTCCCAAGTTTCTAGCACGACTTCGGGACACGTTTCGGGACACGCTTTGCAACCAAGGAGTCGCCGAGAATGAAAAAACCCCACTTTTGCAGGGCTTTCGTGAGATACCGCTACCGGGATTCGAACCCGGGTTTCCGGACTGAGAATCCGGCGTCCTAGTCCCCTAGACGATAGCGGCGAGGTAGAGGCACTTTAGCGAAGGCGATGGGACGGTCCGGTGATGAGGGTCACAGGCGGCGGAAGGCTCGCAAGCGGTAAATTGCCTCCTCCGCGCGGCTGTGGCGGAACTGGTAGACGCGCACGGTTCAGGTCCGTGTGGGCGAAAGCTCGTGGAGGTTCGACTCCTCTCAGCCGCATCGCCGAGTCTGTCTGCGACCCCCTTACAGGGGGACAGACTCGCTGCTAGGCGGCCTGGGCAGCGGGCGTCGGCGCCCGGGCGGCGTTGACGGCGATCTCGTCGACAAAGGTTGGCCAGAGCGGCCGCGGCAGGTCGTGACCCATGCCGTCGATCATCTTCAGGCGGGCGCCGGGGATCGCCTTGGCGGTGGCGCGGCCGCCGGAGGGGTTGACGAGGATGTCGCTCTTGCCGTGGATGACAAGAGCCGGGAGGTGGAGCTGTGCCAGACCCGGGGTGCGGTCACCGGAGGCGGTGATCGCGTGCAGTTGGCGGGCGATGCCGGCCTCGCTGTGACCGCGGTCGAAGGAGCAGCCGGCGATCTCGCGCACCCGCTCCTCTTCGAACGGATAGCCGGGCGAGCCGATCACCCGGAAGGTCTTGACCACGCGCTCGATCGCCGCCTCGCGCTCGCGCGGCGGCTTGCCGAGCAGGAGGCCGAAGGTTTTGTAGCTGGGGTGACCGACGCGGCGGCTGCCGGTGGTCGACATGATCGAGGTCAGCGAGCGGATGCGCTCGGGGCGTTCGATCGCGGCGCTCTGGACGATCATCCCGCCCATCGAGGCGCCGACCAGGTGGGCCGACTCGATCCCCAGGTGGTCCATCAGGCCGACGGTGTCGGAGGCCATGTCGCGCAGCAGGGAGGGCGCGGTGCCGCGGCGGCCGACGAACGTGTCGAGTTTGCCCGGGACACCGGCCGCGCTGAAGCGGGTAGAGCGCCCGATGTCGCGGTTGTCGAAGCGGACGACGCGGAAGCCGCGCTCGGCCAGCATCGCGCAGAACTCCTCGTCCCAGGCGATCATCTGCGTCGCCAGTCCCATCACCAGCAGCAGCGGCTCGCCCTCAGGGTCGCCCATCTCCTGGTAGCAGAGCTCGATCCCGTTGGCCGAGGCCATCAGTTCCTCGCCGAAGGCGTGCATCCCGGGATCGTACCCGTCCTGGCTGCATAGCCAAACGTCATACTCGCGCGGGTGCGAACGGCGATCATCTCCGACCTCCACCTCGGCGTTGCCAGCGACGAGGACGTGCTCCGCGACCGCGAGGTGCGAGGGATGCTGTTCGAGGAGATCGCCGGCGCCGACCGCCTCGTCCTGCTCGGCGACGTGGTCGAGCTGCGCAATCTCCCGCTCGGACCCTCCCTGGAACGGGCGCGGCCGTTCTTCGAAGAGCTGGGAGAAGCGCTGGGCGACGCCGAGGTGACGCTCGTACCCGGCAATCACGACGCCCGCCTCGCCGAGCCGCTGCTCGACGAGCTCTCGATCGCCGGCGGGCCGCCGCTGGGGCTGGAGCACCGATACGAGCCCCTGCCGCCCGGCAACGCCCCCTCCCCCGGCCCCGCCGAGCTGATCGACGAGTGGCTCGGGCTGGCGCGGCTGGAGTTCGCCTACCCGGGGCTCTGGCTCCGCGACGACGTCTACGCCACCCACGGCCACTACGTCGACGCCCACCTGACCCTGCCGCGGGCGGAGTGCGTCGCCGCGGCGACGATGATCCGCCTCGCCGGTCCGCTGCCGGCCCGCACCACCCCGGACGACTACGAGCGGGTGCTGCGCCCCTTATATGGGTTCGCCTACGGGCTGGCGCAAGTGCTGCCGGTCCGGCGCCGCCGCAACGGCCCCTTCGAGAAGGCCTGGGAGGTGCTGGCCGGCGAACGCGACGGCGCCAAGGCGAAGGCTGCCCGCGCCGGCTTCCCGCTGGCGATCCGTGGCCTCAACTCGCTGCTGCGGGCCGAGTTCGAGGCCGCCGTGACGCCGCGGGCGATCTTCCGCAGCGGCGTCGAGGCGACGGTCGAGCTGGCGACGCGGCTCGGGATCGACGACGTGCACGTGATCGCCGGCCACACCCACCGCGCCGGCCCGCTGCCCGACGAAGCCGAGTGGACGCTGCCGGGTGGCGGCCATCTCCACAACACCGGCAGTTGGGTCTTCGCCTCCGCCTTCCACCAACCCGGAACGCCGCCCAACTCCTACTGGCCCGGGACGGTTACGTGGCTGGAAGACGACGATCCTCCTCGGCGGGTCCAGCTACTTCAGGGGCACTCGCACGAGCGGATGATGGCTCTCGTCAACCGGAACCCGTAGAGGAGGAGTCGGGATCAACCCGACGGACCCTCCCCGCTGTTGTCCGGCGGGTTAATCCCGACTCCTACCCCAACCAGTCGGCAATGACAGAGCCAATTTCAGGCCCCGCGTCCTCTTGCAGGAAGTGGCTGGCATTTTCGATCGGCCGGGGAGCTGGAAGGTTCAGCTCGCTCGCGACGCGCTCGCCTACCGAGAAGGGCAGGATCGGGTCGGAGTCGGCCCAGAGGACCAGCGCCGGTCGATCGTCCTCGCGCAGGGCGTTGGCGACCGCCTTACCCTCGGCGGCGCCGACCGCGTCGGGCGTCGTCGGCAGGATCAGCGGAAAAGCGCGGGCGCCGGCCTTCGACATCGGTTCCGGGTAGGGCGCGTCGTAGGCGGCGATCACCTCGTCGCCGGGGTCGTTCGCGCAGCCCCCCTTTATAAGGAAGCCGATCGGCACGTCCACGTTGTCGCGGACGAAGTCACGGAAGGCGAACCAGGCGTCGCTCATCTTCTGGAGGCCGGTGAACGGGCCGGTCTCCATGATCACGATCCGATCGAAGCGGTCGGCGTGCTCGACCGCCAGCCGCAGCCCGATCGGCCCGCCCCAGTCGTGGACGACCGCGGTCGCTTCGCGCAGGTCGAGTTCCTCCAGCAGCGCCGCCACCAGCTCGACGTGGCGGTCGTAGGTGTACCAGCCGACGTCGGTGGGCTTGTCGGAGCGGCCGAAGCCGGCGTAGTCGGGGGCGATGCAGCGGTAGCCGGCATCGCGCACCGGCGGAAACACCTTGCGCCAGAGGAACGACCAGGTCGGCTCGCCGTGGAAGAAGACGACCGGCTTCCCCTCCCCCTCGTCGAGGTGCGCCAGCCGCAGCCCGTCGACCTCGCGATAGCGGGACTGGAACGGGTAGTCCGGCAACCCCTCCAGCAGCTCCTCCGGCGTGCGCACGGCGTCGACTGGCATCGCCGCGCAGTCTACGGCAGGCGTGGTTGAGCTTGAGCCTCTTGTGGAGGCCAAAGCTCAACCACACCCTTCAGGGGGAGGAATTTCCGAATCCGGATCAGAATTCCCTACTTTCCTGATCGACTTTGTGCTACTGTGCCCGGCCAATTGGGCAGTAAGTTGCTCAAGAACCTAAGTTAGTCGAGAAGGAAGGAAAACCTAGATGCGGAACGCGCGCACTATCCGGCGGCGTAGCGTGACGGTCGGCCTCTCAGCCGCCCTGTTCACTCTGCTGATCGCTCTCGTTGTCGCCGGTTGCGGTAGCAGCAGCAGTTCGGGCACCAACTCCAGCTCCGGCGGAGCAAAGCTCGACGTGGTCGGCTACTCCACCCCGGAATCCGTCTACGCCGAAACGCTCGAGCCCGCCTTCGCGAAAACCTCGCAGGGCAGCGGCGTCAGCTTCAGCAACTCGTTCGGCGCCTCCGGCGACCAGAGTCGCGCGGTGGTCGCGGGGCAGCCCGCATCGGTCGTCCACTTCTCCCAGGCCGGTGACATGGAACGCCTGGTCGAAGAAGGCGAACTCGTCGCCAAAGACTGGGAAAGCCAGCCCTACCACGGGATCGCGACCGACTCGGTCGTGGTGATCATGGTCCGCAAGGGCAACCCAGACGGGATCAAGTCCTTCAAAGACATCGAGGACAAGCGCGTCAACGTCGTCACCCCGAACCCGTTCAGCTCCGGCTCGGCCCGCTGGAACATCATGGCCGTCTACGGCTCGGCGCTGGAAGAAGGCGACTCGCCCGACCAGGCGCTGGCAGCGGTCAAGCAGGTGCTGGAACAGACCGTCGCCCAGCCGGGCAGCGGCCGCGACGCTTTCTCCGCCTTCTCGCAGGGCCAGGGCGACGTGCTCCTCACCTACGAGAACGAAGCGATCAAGGCCGAAAAGGAAGGCGAAGAAGTCGAATACGTGATCCCGCCGGCGACGATCCAGATCGAAACGCCGATCGCGGTCACCGAAGAAGCGCCGGAGCCGGCGGCCGAAGACTTCCTCAAGTTCCTCTGGTCAGACGAAGGCCAGGAACTGTGGGCCGAAAACGGCTACCGCCCGGTCAACCCGAAGCTCGTCGACCCGAAGCAGTTCCCGACCCCGAAGCAGCTGTTCCAGATCAGCAAGTTCGGCGGCTGGGGCAAGGTCAACGAAGAATTCTTCGATGAAGAAACCGGCTCGGTCGCGAAGATCGAGGGCGAACTCGGAGTCTCGACCTCGGGCTGATCGATGGAGGCCGGGACCCTCACCCGCTCACGCGCCCCCCGGGTAGGCCTGCGCCTGCCCGGGGTCGGCGCCGGCCTCGGCCGCGGCATGGTGGTGCTCTACCTGAGCCTGATCGTGCTGTTGCCGCTGGCGGCGCTGGCTGACAAATCGCTGAGCGAAGGCCTCGGCCACTTCTGGGACCAGGTCACCTCCCCGCAGGCGCTGCGCTCGCTCGAGCTGACCCTGATCGCCTCGACCATCGTCGTCGTGATCAACGCCTTCTTCGGGACGATCCTCGCCTGGCTCCTGGTCCGCGACGAGTTCCCGGGCAAGAGCGTCGTCAACGCCGTCATCGATCTCCCCTTCGCGCTGCCGACGATCGTCGCCAGCCTGATCCTGATCGAGCTCTGGGGCGAGAAAAGCCCCTTCGGGGTGCACATCGCCGGCACCCGCGCCGCGGTGGTCGTCGCGCTCTGTTTCGTCACCCTCCCCTTCGTCGTCCGCGCCGTGCAACCGCTGCTGATGGAGATGGACCGCGAGATGGAGGAGGCGGCGGCCTCGCTCGGGGCCGGCGGCTTCACCGTCTTCCGCCGCATCATCTTCCCCAACCTGCTGCCGGGACTCGGCGCCGGCA
>JBQCCT010000055.1:0-3726 GCA_051961955.1 Solirubrobacterales bacterium | reverse complement strand
GTTCGCGGCCACGGCGCGGTTGCCCCACCACGCCCTGAGCAGGCTGACCGTGAAGTCGCGGATGTGGCCCCACCAGCCGCCCGGGGACCGGTTCGTCTCCACGTAGCCGTCCAGGTCGTCGTACGGCGACGCGTGCGGCATGGGGAGGTAGCCGGGCAGGAGGTTGTAGAGCGTCGGGATGTCGGTCGAGCCCTGGATCGACGCGTGGCCGCGCAGCGCGAGGATCATCCCCCCGGGTCGGCCGATGTTGCCGAGGAGCATCTGCACGATCGCGGCGGCGCGGATGTACTGGACGCCGACGGTGTGCTGGGTCCAGCCGACCGCGTAGCAGAAGGCGCTGGTGCGCTCGCGGCCGGAGCTCTCGCAGAGCGCCTCGGCGACCTCGAGGAAGGTCTCCCGCGGCACGCCGCAGATCCGCTCCACCATCTCCGGCGTGTAGCGGCTGTAGTGCCGCTTCAGCAGCTGGAAGACGCAGCGCGGGTCCTGCAGCGTCTCGTCCTCCTCCGGCGGCTCGCCGTGTTCGAGCTCGCCGCCGTGGGCGCCATGGGCCTGCTCGCCTTCGGCCTCCCCCATGTCGCGCAGCCCGGCCGCGGCAGCCTCCTCCATCCCCTTGTACTGCCAGCTCTCGCGTTCGTATCTGCCGGTCTCCGGATCGAGCCCCGAGAAGACGCCGTCGAGGTCCTCGGTGTCGCGGAAGTCGTCGCTGATGATCGTGCGGGCGTTGGTGTAGGCCTGCACGTACTCGCGGAACTCGCGTTCGTTCGTGAGGATGTAGTTGACGATCCCGCCGAGGAAGGCGATGTCGCTGCCGGCGCGCAGCGGCACGTGCAGGTCGGCGAGCGCGCTGGTGCGGGTGAAGCGGGGGTCGACGTGGATCACCTTGGCGCCGCGTTCGCGCGCCTCGACCACCCACTGGAACCCGACCGGGTGGCACTCGGCCATGTTCGAGCCCATGATCACGATGCAGTCCGCGTTCTGCAGGTCCTGCTGGAAGGTGGTCGCGCCACCCCTACCGAACGAGGTCCCCAAACTGGGGACCGTGGAGCTGTGTCATATGCGGGCCTGGTTCTCGATCTGCACCGCGCCCATCGCCGTGAAGAGCTTCTTGATCAGGTAGTTCTCCTCGTTGTCGAGGGTGGCGCCGCCGAGGTGGGCGAAGCCGAGGGTGCGGCGCAGGCGTTCGCCGTCGCGTTCCTCCTGCCAGCCTGCCTCGCGGGCGGCGAGCACGCGGTCGGCGATCATCTCCATCGCCTGGTCGAGGTCGAGCTCCTCCCACTCGGTCCCGTGCGGACGGCGGTATTTGACCTTCTTCAGCCGCGTCTTGGAGTTGACCAGCTGCTCGGAGGCGGCGCCCTTCGGGCAGAGGCGCCCGCGCGAGATCGGGCTGTCGGGATCGCCCTCGATCTGGGTCACCTTCCCGTCCTTGGTCCAGACCCGCTGCCCGCAGCCGACCGCACAGTAGGGACAGACCGAGCGGACCATCTCGTCGGCGTCCTCGGTCCGCGGATGGAGTCCGGCGGTATGGCGCGACTGCGCCGCTTTCCCCCGCCCCGTGGGATCGCCCTCCGTGAACTGCCTGACCAGCGGCCATTTCCCAAGCGGACCCAGCATCTCCGCACAGCGATTTCCCTGCGTGCCTCGTTTCAAACCCGCCTGGTCCGCCGCTAGACAAAGCGGGTTCGGGCTCAGCTCACCCGAGACCGCAAAAGAGGCCGATTATCGACCCCTTTTGCGGTCTCGCTGCGGAGCGTCTGCCGGAGCTCTGTGGTGTGTTTGCGCGGCGAAGCCGCGCTGTTCGATTGTCGCTAAGCCGCGAAGCGGCGTGCGACGCAATTCCGGAAGTGGAGTACCGGCCTCCTGTACCGGGTGAGGTTGGTCCTAAAGATTGTCAGCGCAAAGACAAATCCGGTTCTGCTGACGCCCGCGGGGTAGTCGAAGGGCATGGATACGGGGCGGCAACCGATCGGGGCCAGGACCTGGGCGATCGCGGAGGGATACAGCCCCGCCGCGAGCACCGGGGAGGGGCCGGAGCTGGAAAGTCACGAGGCCGCCTGCCTGCTGAACGTGAACGGGGCGGCGGCGGAGGTCGAGGTCACCGTCTTCTTCGCCGACCGCGATCCGGCCGGCCCGTACCGGGAAACCGTGCCGCCGCGGCGCACGCTGCACATGCGCTTCAACGACCTCGAAGACCCCGAGCCGATCCCCCGCGACACCCCCTACGCGGCGGTGATCGTGTCCGACCAGCCGATCGTCGTCCAGCACACCCGGCTCGACTCGCGCCAGCCCGCGCTCGCCCTGCTCTCGACCGTCGCCCATCCCTCCTAGGAAGGAGCCCTCCCATGTCCGAAACCGTCGGCGCCTACATCCTCAGACGCCTCCACGAACACGGGGTGGGGCGGATCTACGGCTACCCGGGCGACGGGATCAACGGCATCCTCGGCGGCTTCCACCAGCACGGCGAAGACGTCGAGTTCGTGCAGACCCGCCACGAGGAGATCGCCGCCTTCGCCGCCTGCGCCCACGCCAAGCTGACGGGCGAGGTCGGCGTCTGCATGGCGACCTCGGGCCCCGGCGCGATCCACCTCCTCAACGGCCTCTACGACGCCAAGCTCGACCACCAGCCGGTGGTCGCGATCGTCGGCCAGCAGAAGACGATGTCGCTGGGCTCGAACTACCAGCAGGAGGTCGACCTCAACACCCTCTTCAAGGACGTCGCCTCCGAGTTCGTCCAGATCTGCATGTCGCCGAGCCAGGCGCGGCACCTGATCGACCGCGCGGTGCAGGTGGCGAAAGCCTCGCGCTCGGTGACCGCGGTGATCGTCCCCGACGACATCCAGGAAGCCGAATACGAAGAACCCGAACGCGTCCACGGCGCGGTCTACTCCAGCCTCACCGAGCCGGCCTCGCCACGGCTCGTCCCGCCCGCCGGCGAGATCCGCCGCGCCGCCGAGATCCTCAACGCCGGCGAGAAGGTCGCGATCCTGGTCGGCCAGGGCGCCCGCGGCGCCGCCGAGGAGCTGATCGAGGTCGCCGACCGGCTCGGCGCCGGCGTCGCCAAGGCGCTGAACGGGCGCGACGTGCTGCCCGACGACCTCCCCTTCGTCACCGGCCCGATCGGCCTGCTCGGCTCGAAGCCGAGCTACGAGATGGTCGACAACTGCGACACCTTCCTGATGATCGGCTCCAGCTTCCCCTACGCCGAGTGGCTGCCGGAGCCGGGCCAGGCGCGCGGCGTGCAGATCGACATCGACGGCCGCCTGGTCGGCATCCGCTACCCGATGGAGGCGAGCCTCGTCGGCGACGCCCGCGACACCCTGCGCGAGCTGATCCCCCAGCTCGAGCGCAAGGAGGACCGCGCCTGGCGCGGGGAGATCGAAGCCGAAGTCGAGCGCTGGTGGGAGATCCTCGGCGAGCAGGCGGAGGTCGAGGCGCAGCCGCTGAACCCGCTGCTCCTCTTCCACGAGCTCAGCCCGCGCCTGCCCGACAACTGCATCCTCACCGCCGATTCCGGCTCGGCGACCAACTGGTGGGCGCGCCACCTGAAACTGCGCAAAGGGATGCGGGCGGCGCTCTCGGGGACGCTGGCGACGATGTGCCCCGGGGTCCCCTACGCCTTCGCGGCGAAGATGGCCTATCCCGACCGGCCGGTGATCGCCGCCCTCGGCGACGGCGCGATGCAGATGCTCGGGATCAACGCGCTGATCGACGTCGCCGCCCGCTGGGAAG
>JBQCCT010000054.1:0-8276 GCA_051961955.1 Solirubrobacterales bacterium | reverse complement strand
AGCCGCTCCGCCGTCTCCAGGATCGCCCGCTCGCGGTCGTCGCCGCTGGCGCGGGTGGCGCGGCGGCCGCGGCCCTTGGCCAGCGGGGCAGGCGGAGTTTGTGATTGGGAAACGGCGGGCATGGGCTTCCACGATACATTGCGTCGACAGATTCGACAAGGAGTTGACTGACTCGACACTGTGTTGCTAAAGTCCTTGTTGTGAGCCCGAGCCAGGAGGTCCCCATGGAGCGCGAGCACGTCAACGTCCTCATCGTCGGCGCCGGCCTCTCGGGCATCGGCGCCGCCGTCCATCTGCAGAGGAACTGCCCGGGGAAGAGCTACGCGATCCTCGAGGGGCGCGAGGCGATCGGCGGCACCTGGGACCTCTTCCGTTACCCCGGCATCCGCTCCGACTCCGACATGTACACCCTCGGCTACTCGTTCAAGCCCTGGACCGACGAAGACTCGATCGCCGCCGGCGAGAAGATCCGCAACTACATCCAGGAGACCGCGCGCGAGTACCGGGTCGAGGACCACATCCGCTTCGGCCATCGGGTCGTCTCCGCCGAGTGGTCGAGCGATGACGCGCTCTGGACCGTGCGCGCCGAGCAGGCGGGGGTGACGGTCGAGCTGACCTGCGACTTCTTCTATGGCTGCACCGGCTACTACCGCTACGACGAAGGGTTCTCGCCCGAGTTCGCCGGCGCTGAGCGCTTCCAGGGGCAGATCATCCATCCGCAGCACTGGCCCGAGGATCTCGACTACCGCGGCAAGCGGGTCGTCGTGATCGGCAGCGGCGCCACCGCCGTGACCCTGATCCCGGCGATGGCTGCCGAGACCGAGCACATCACGATGCTGCAGCGCTCGCCGGGCTTCATCGTCACCCTGCCGGCCCAGGACCCGATCGCGAAGGCGCTGCGCCGGGTGTTGCCCGACAAGGCCCGCTACGCGGTCGTCCGCTGGAAGAACGTCCTCACCCAGATGGCCTTCTATCAGCTCGCGCGCCGCGCGCCGCGCCTCGCTCGCAAGCTGATCCGGCGCGGGGTGGAGCGCCAGCTGCCGCAGGGCTACGACATCGACCGCGATTTCGAACCGCGGTACAACCCCTGGGACGAGCGGGTCTGCCTCGTCCCCGGCGGCGACCTCTTCGAGGCGCTGCGCTCCGGCCGCGCCGAGGTGGTCACCGACACGATCGAGACCTTCACCGAGAAGGGAGTCAAGCTGACCTCCGGGCGCGAGCTCGAGGCCGACGTCATCGTCACCGCCACCGGCCTCAACCTGCTGGTGTTCGGCGGGATTGAGGTCTCCGTCGATGGCGAGCGCAAGCGCTTCTCCGACCTCGTCGGCTACAAGGGCGCGATGTTCGGCGGCGTCCCCAATCTGGCGATCGCCCTCGGCTACACCAATGCCTCCTTCACCCTCAAGTGCGACCTCGTCTCCCAGTACGTCTGCCGCCTGCTCAACCACATGGACGCGCACGGCTACCGCGTCGCCACCCCGCGCGACCCCGATCCCTCGCTGCCGCGCGAGCCCTTCATCGACCTCAGGTCCGGCTACGTCCTGCGCTCGATCGACCAGCTTCCCAAGCAGGGCCACTCCCAGCCCTGGCGCCTGCACCAGAACTACGCTCGTGACATTCGCCTCTTCAAGCACGGCCCAATCGACGACGAGATCGACTTCTCGCGCGGGTCGGCCGTGGAGGCGCCGCCGCGGCCCGACGTGGCGGTCGAGATCGCCGTTTAGGGCGGCCGGGCGATCCCCAGAGCACTACACGGCCGCGATCGCCGCCGCCGAGCGGGAGATCGAGAGCTGGCCTCGCGGCGGGGCTGAGCGCTTCTCAGCAAGTCCTGCTAGGAGTCGGCTTCGGCCTGGTCTACGAGGCCATCGAAGCGGAGCCCGCTTGAGCCTTCGCCGCGACCCGTCTGCCGGCGGGCGCCGAGCCAGATGACGACCCGGCCGTCGGTCCAGCGCGTTCGCTGATAGGCCTGGAAGACGCGGGTGCCGGCGCGGGAGACCTCCTCCTCGTGGAGGAAGTACGGCTCGCCGGGGATGCTCTCGAGACCCTCGCGGAGGAGCACGGTCCGGGGCTCGACCTTGGCCGGGTGCGGATCGCCCGGGAGGGTTCGTGGCAGGGCGGCGCGCTGGAGCTGGATCTCGCGGTTGCTGCCCTTGACGTGGGCGGGGATGAACGGAATCCAGTTCTCCGGCACCGTGCTCATCGCCTGGTAGCGGATCGGCGCCGTCGGTTTGTCGGAAGATTCTTCTTCGGCCGGGGCCTTCGCCTCGTAGAACTCGCGCAGCTGGCGTGCGGCCTCGCCCCCCGGCGCCGTGCCCCCGCTTGCGAGCGGCACCGCCGTCTCGATCCCCCAGACCATGTTCGCCACCTCGTCGCGGACCAGCATCACGTCTTCGGTCGGCGCTCCCTGGTCCGTCTTGGGGACGGTCGGCAGCAGCAGTAGGGAAGTGTCGGCGGCGCCTGCTTCGCCCTCGACGTTGATCGTGAACATGCTCCAGCGCTGCCAGTCGTCATCGGCCCCGGCGCCGGCAGCCCCGATCCAGAAGTGCTCGCCGAAGACGTTGGTGACGGCGACGCCGCGGACGTCGGCGCGGGTGCCGGCCGGCAACGTGTACGGGATCACGAACCAGTCGTTGCCGAAGACCAGCGCGAACTCGAGGAAGAGCAGTTTGGCGAGGTCGGTGGTGCTCGCATCGACGTCGCCATAGTTCATCTTGCGCTCCTCGAACGCCCACCAGCGGGTGTTCGGCATGCCGGTGAAGGACACCGGCACCGGGATCGTCACGCCTTTCACCGAAGCGGGCGCGACGTTGGCGCCCGGCACCGGGCCGAGCGGTTTCGCGTTCGGGTCGACGTCGAGGCTGTACCAGTCGAGCCGCCCCTGGCTGTACTCGTCGGTGACGTACACCTTCTCGGCTTCTTCGCCCTCGGGCGCGGAGGTGGCGAACTGGTACTCGAGCTGCGACGGCGCCCAGGCGTCGTCCCCTGCGTGCGGTGGCTGCAGGATCAGGCGCTCAAACCAGGCGAGGAACTTTTTCGCCCCTTCGTCGAAGGCTGCCCGCTCGGCCGGAGTGATACCGAGGAGGCCGTCGTAAGCGTGGTTGCCGGGGTTCGCGACGAGGTGTTCGTAGAGCTTGCCGCCGTCCATCTCCCGCCCCGCGACGGCGGCGAAGAGCTCCCAGGCCTGGGGGTTGGCGACGATTTCCGCATCGGCGGTCGAATCCGGGTCCGGCGCTTCAATCGGGTACGCGTTGACGAACGCCTGCTTGTGGCCGATCCCTTCGGTCAGGGTGAGCCACTCACGCCCCATCGCCAGCCGGAGGTCGAGCGAGGCGACGCGGCGGTGGGTTCGGAGCGGCACGTGGCGCCGCTCGACCTTCGCCTCCAGCGGCACCTGCTCGTCGAAGGGCTCCGCTGCGCCGGTCCCCGGCCGGTACTTGGTCAGGCGGGTGGTGTCGACCTGCAGCTTCGCGAACACCGGCGAGCCGGCGTCGCTGCCGCCGAACTCGCCCATCTGCCACTGCTTCGTCAGCATCCACAGCGCGTCGCGCACTTCCGCCTGCAGGGCGCGGTCGAAGCTCTGCGTGCGAGGGCGACCCTCAACCCGGTTCCACATCGTGATCGAGGGAAAGAGGCGCTCCTGGATCGCGGTGTGGAGGTCGGCGATTGGGAGGGAGCTAGGCACCGTCTTTCACCTCGACTTTCTTCATCACGTCGCTGGTGACGGCCAGGATGGTGGCGATCGAGATCCCGCGCAGCGTCACCGCCATGATCGTCGCCGGCAGGAACCGGGAGTACATGGTGGGGTCGACCGTCGCCGGCTCGAGCGCCCGTTTCTTCGCCAGGTCGAGGGTCTCGTTGAGGGCGCCGACCACGTCGTCCCAGTGCCAGGCTCCGTCGGCCGTGGCCGGGGTGACGAGCAGGATCGACTGCGGCGCCTCGTTGTCTGGTCGGTCGAAGTTGAAGCTGATCCCGGTGTCCCGGTCGGTGCCCGGGATCACCTCCGTCCACTCGTCCAGGAGCAGTCCGCACTGCCGGGCCGAGGGGTCGAACGGAGTCGCGTGGTGGGCGGTGTAGAGGAGCCGGTCGCCGTCGATCGGAGGTTTTGGCGGGAACTGGAGCGCGAGCCAGGACGCGTCCGCTTTGAACGGGAGCTGCGCCGGGGTGAGAGCCGGCTGGGAGCGTTCGAAGGTGCCGGCGAGGAGGGAGCACGTCTGCCAGGCTTCGAGCGGCGGCCGGACGCGCGCGGCGCCGAGCAGCCACTCTTCGACGGGGCGTTCGATCCCGACGTTCGTCGTCAGGTGGGAGAGCAGGGCGCCGCTTTCTCCGGCGGCGACCGCGTCGGCCAGCTCGCTCCCCTGTTCCGGGGTGTAGGCGAACTCCGGCACCAGCTTGAACGACTCCCCGAAGAGCGCCTGCGCCGCGGCCTGGAGTGCCTCGACCTTTGCCGGCGCCGTCGTCGCCGCGGCGTGGGCTTCGAGCTGGGCTTTGACGTCTTTCTGTCGCGCCAGCAACTCTTCTTTCAGGCTGGCGACCGTGCCCGCGAGGTCCTCGGCGAACGTCACCGCGCCGTCCGCCGACGGCTCGGGATCGAACGGTTCGAGGTCGAGAGCGGCGATCGGGAGGAGGCCTCTGGCCGCGCTCAGGGCCGCCGCGAACGACGCGTGATCGGCGATCGACACCGCGTGAAATTCATCCCGCTTCGCCTGCAGCTCGGCGCGCTTGCCGTCGAGCCCCGTGCGCAGCGCCGCCGGCGAGCTCGGGGGCGGTTCGAGGATGGCGGCGACGAGGACCTCGGCGGCTTGGAGGAGCTCGAAGCGCTCGGCGTCCGGCGTGGCGGCCGGCAGCGCGTCGTAGTCGGCGATCTTCTGGTCGAATTCTTCGAGTCGCTTGTCCCACGCTTTCCAGCGCGCCTGCACGAGGCCGAGCAGATCGTGCATCGCCTGTCGGCGCCAGTCGTAGGCAAAGCCCCAGCCCGACTGGGGGACCCCGAAGCGGGCCGCGCGCTCGAGCAGGGCGACCGCTTCGTCGAGGAACCCGTCGATCCCGGCGACGATCGCCGCCCGGTTTTCGGCCGGTTTGGCGACCAGCGGTTGCAGCGTCCCCAGGTAGGCATCGACGTCACCGATGAGCGTGTCCAGCGTCCCCTTCGGACCGCTGATCCGCGCCAGGTCGGCGAACACCGCCGCGTCCTGGGCCGGGCGGGCGTCGTTGCCGAGGTAGGAGTCGGTGGCGCGCAGCGGTCGCGACTCCTGCGCCAGCCTGCGCAGGTTCCGCGCCAGCGCCGAGAGCTCGAAGACGCTGAAGGGTTTCCCCGCGGGCGCTTTCCGGTATTCGATGAAGAGCTCGGCATCGGCGCGCGGCGGGCTGGCGCCGGCGCGGACGAAGCGGAGGATGCGGTCGTCGAGCTCCGACATCGCCTGCACGTCGTCCGGCCTGATCAGCTCGAGAACGTCGAGCGGGCGCAGGTGGAGGTCGGCGAGGGTGACTTTGGCGGAGGCGGGGCTGCCGGTGACCGGGTCGGTCCAGCTCACCTTGCAGCCGACTTTGCCGAGCGGCGGCAGGGCGCCCTCGAGCCATTTGTCGATCGCCGGTTCGGCGGTTGCCCGCGGCGTCGCGTTCGGGGGTGCGGCCAGGCCGGGGTGCAGGTGGAGCGCGACCCGGTGCGTCAGCCCGATGCCCGGCGCGGGGGTCTGGACGACTTCGGGATCGGGCGGGAAGGTGGCGCTGCCGTAGGCGTCGAGGGTCGCCGCGGCGCGGTCGAAGTTCCCCTGCACCGCCTGGTGGACGCCCTCGGCCAGGGCGACGTCGGCGACCGCGTCGTCGACGTCGCGCATCGCCTCGACCTGTTTGTCGATCGCTTCCGCCTCGTCGGACGTGGCTTCGGGAAGCTCTTCGGAGGAGAAGCCGAAGGGGTATTTGCCTTTGCCGGTCGACCTGACGTGCGCGAGCAGTTTGCGCCCGTCGAGGACGTTGCGGGCCTCGATTTCCTGAATCGCCACGTCGGGTTTCGTCTTCGTCGTCGTCGTTTCGAGGGAGTCCGCCACCAGCGGAAACTTCTTCCGCAGCGGGTAGATGAATTTGTCCACCTCGGCGAGTTCGTGGGCATCGTGGAGGCCGCGCTCGAAGCGGTAGCCGAGCAGGGCGCCGAGGCTCTGGCCGTTGCGGATCCCCTCGAGCAGCGAGAGAGCGAGGCGGACCCGGTCGGAGGAGAGGTTGACGGCGAGCGCGTCGGGGGCTTCCTTCGAGGCGTTTGCCAGATAGCCGCTGCGCAGCACGGCGGCGGTCCGCGCGTGGGTCAGGGAGGGCGCATGGACGTAGCCCCCGTTCGCCGGGTCGTGGCGCAGCGGCTGCACGTCTTTGAAGGTCTCTTCGAGGTCCGGCGGCAGCTCCACCGGTTCGAGCTGGGAGCGCGCTGGGCGCAGGTCCTCGACCCAGGCGTAGGCGCCGAGGTAGGCACCGCCTCCTCTCGACCCTGGCCCGTCGTTTGCTGCCGCGACCTTCGAGGCGGCACGGAGCTCCTGGAGGCGGTGGCTGACGAGGCCGAGCAGCCAGGCGTCGAAGCGGTAGCTGAGGACGTCGACGTGCTCGGCGAAGAGCCGTTCGAGCTCCGCGGTCGGTGCTTTCTCGAGGACGCCGAGGGCGTCGATCTGGTCGGCGAGTCCCGCCGCCTCGCCCAGTTTCGCGAGGTTCGCCGCGATGTAGTCGCTGATCAGCAGTTCCTGGCTCTGGGTGATCCGCGGCTCGACCTTATAGAGCGCCGCGTAGCGGCTCTCGCTCTCTTTCGCTTCCGGATCGACGTGGATGAAGGTCGGCTCCGGCTTCATCGCCAGCAGCTGCTCGGCGGCGAGGAAGCCGGCCGATTTGTGCAGCTCGTAGCTGGTGTCGTAGTAGCCGAGCAGCAGCGCGTGGCGGAGGTACAGGTAGAGCAGCGCCCGCGGCGAGTCGTTGCCGGTGAAGCCCTCCTCGGCGGTGACGGCGTCCAGCGAGGCGCTTGCCGCGTCGATCAGCCAGCGGATGTAGTTGCGGTGGTCGTCCGTGTACTCGCGGATCGGCTCCGTCTCCGAGGGCGGGCGGTCGTCGACGACGACTTCGATCAGGCCGGAGTCGCGCATGAAGACGTGTTCGAGGATGTCGGGCGCCGGGCCCTCGTATCCCAGCCGGCCGAGGAGCGCGCCCGCCTCGGCCTGGAGCTCGGCCTGCTGCCAGGCTTTCCAGAATTCAGGGCCGAAGCCCCAGAGGTTGATGACGTTGTAGAGCTCCTTCAGGCTCTCCGAGTAGCGCCAGTGGAACTCGGCCGAGTCGGGGTGGAGCCCGACGACGTCGAGCAGGGTCTGGTGCGGGTCGCCGTCCTTGCCGACGTGGGCGGCGGCGGTGCTCATCGCCGTCCAGTCGGCATCGACCGCGCGCAGCAGCGCCAGCACGCGGCCGAGGAAGGCGCGCGTGGGCGCGGCTCCCCCCAGCCCGGTGGCGATGCCCGGTCCGTCCCTGCGCCTCTCGTCGAGCCAGCCGATCCGCGAGAAGGCGGTGGTCGGGAGGATGCCGTAGGCCTGGGTCCCGATCCGCACCGCCGGGACCGAACCGCGTCCGCTGACCCAGCCGCTGAAGAAGGCCCGCGTCTGCGCCACCGTCTCGTCGCCGAAGACCGGCGTCAGCATCTTGTCCATCCAGTAGCCGAGCGTCGCCGGCCAGAGGGCGCGCTGCATCGCCCGCGCCCGCTGCTGGTCGACGCCGCCCGCGCCGTGAACGCCCTGGAGCTGGGCCGGATCGACCCCGAGCGCCTCCGCCAGCCACTGCCCGTCGCGCTTCTCGTCGGGATCGTCGCTGGGCGTGAAGAGAGGCGCGTCTTTGCGGTCGTCGAAGCTCTGGTCGGCGTCGTCGAGGCGGGTGTAGCCGCTGGTCGCGCCGGTGGTGTTGTGGGTGGGCGTGCCCTGGGGGATGAGCGAGAGCCCGCCGCGGCCGACGCGGTGGTTGTGCAGGAGCTCCTCGAGCGCGCCCTTGCCCGCCTCGTCGTCGAGGCCGAGCTGCACGCCGAGGACGAGCAGGCGGTCGAACCCCTCCTGCGCCGAGGCGTCATCGAGGTCGATGGCGAGGCCCACACCGGCTTCCACCGCGCGTTCGAAGTCGACCAGCCAGCGCAGCTCCTCGGGGATGACGAGCTTGTCTTCTTCGGGATGGATCGAGTCTTTCGGGTCGGCGGTGGGGTCCGGCCCGACGTAGAGCGGCGTCGCCACCGGGTGTTCGGTGATCGCCTCGAGCACCTGTTTGCCGCCGCGGTA
>JBQCCT010000053.1:0-4014 GCA_051961955.1 Solirubrobacterales bacterium | reverse complement strand
TCCTTGAGCTCACGGAAGACCGTCTCGTCGTTGATGACGTCCTTCGGCTTCATCTCCGTGAAGATCTTCCAGACCTCCTGCATCCGCTCCGCCGCCTCTTCGAGGTAGGCCTCGGTGTCGGCGATCTCGGCGTCGAACTGTTTGCGCAGTTCTTTGGTCATTTTGGCCCGGTCGTCGTCTTTGAGTTTCCGCAACTGCGCCGCGGTCAGTTTCAGCGAGTCGGCCCAGAGGTGGTCTTCGTCGTCGAACTTGTCCTGGCTGCCGTCCTCCAGGTAGGCGATCCGGCGCTCCAGCGACTCGTTCAGCTCCTGAGTCCGTTTCTGTTTTTCGGCCTCGTAGGAGTCGACGACTTTCTTGACCTCTTTCTCCAGTTTTCCGACGTCCTTGTCCCGGGCCTCCTCGTCGACCCAGGTGACCATCGAAGCGGCGAAGTAGAGGACCTTCTCGAGCTCTTTCGGAGCCATGTCGATCAGGTATCCGATCCGGCTCGGGACTCCCTTGAAGAACCAGATGTGGGAGACCGGCGAGGCGAGGTCGACGTGCCCCATCCGCTCGCGGCGGACCTTGGAACGGGTCACCTCGACACCGCAGCGCTCACAGACGATGCCCTTGTAGCGGACCCGCTTGTACTTGCCGCAGTAGCACTCCCAGTCCTTGGTCGGACCGAAGATGCGCTCGCAGAAGAGCCCGTCTTTCTCGGGCTTCAGCGTCCGGTAGTTGATCGTCTCGGGCTTCGTGACCTCGCCCCAACTCCAGGAGCGGATCTTTTTCGAAGACGCGAGCCCGATCTCGATCGCGTCGAAATTATTGATGTCGATCATCAGTCCTCCACCTCGGCCGGCTCGGCCTCTTCGGCTTTACCGGCACCATCAC
Source organism: Solirubrobacterales bacterium (assembly GCA_051961955.1). Lineage (GTDB taxonomy): Bacteria > Actinomycetota > Thermoleophilia > Solirubrobacterales > 70-9 > VAYN01. Next base: position 3,141 of record JBQCCT010000053.1, on the reverse strand, counting down.
CATCAGTTCCTGCCTCACCCTCGGCAACCACCTGCTCCTCTTGCTCGTCCGCGGCTCCGTTCGAGGAGTCGGCGCGAACGCCGGTCAGGTCCATCCCCAGCTCCTCGGCTGCTTTCAGCAGGTCGTCCTCCTCGTCGGAGATTTCGACGTCGGAGCCCTCGGAGACCACGTTGGCGTCGAGCGAGAGGCTCTGGATCTCCTTCAAAAGCACTTTGAAGGACTCCGGGATCGAGGGCTCGGGGATGTTCTCGCCCTTGACGATCGCCTCGTAGGCCTTGACGCGCCCGACCGTGTCGTCGGACTTGACCGTGAGCATCTCCTGCAGGGTGTAGGCGGCGCCATAAGCCTCCAGCGCCCAGACCTCCATCTCGCCGAAGCGCTGCCCGCCGAACTGCGCCTTGCCGCCCAGTGGCTGCTGGGTGACGAGCGAGTACGGGCCGGTCGAGCGAGCGTGGATCTTGTCGTCAACCAGGTGCAGCAACTGGAGGATGTACATGTAGCCGACCGTCACCTTGCCCTCGTACGGCTCGCCGGTGCGGCCGTTGTAGAGCTGGGCGGTACCCGCGCAGCGGGCACCGGGACGGGCGTCCGGGTCCATCGTCAGGTCGATCCCCCGGTCTTCGTTCTCTTTTTGCCAGCTCACCAGAGCGGTGTCCACGTCCTCGACGGTGGCGCCGTCAAAGACCTGCGTGGCCACGTAGACGCGGCCGTCGCCGTCGGAGTGGGCCTGCTTGTAGGCCTCGGAGCCGTCGTCGTACCAGCCGTTCGCCGCAACCCACCCGAGGTGGGTCTCTAGGATCTGGCCGATGTTCATCCGGCTCGGCACGCCGAGCGGGTTGAGGATGACGTCGACGGGGGTGCCGTCGGCCAGGTGGGGCATGTCCTCCTCGGGCACGATCTTCGAGATCACACCCTTGTTCCCGTGGCGGCCGGCGAGCTTGTCGCCCTCGGCGATCTTGCGCTTGGTCGCGACGTAGACGCGGACCAGGTCGTTGACGCCGGGCGGCAGGTCGTCGCCGTTGTCGCGGCTGAAGGTGAGGACTTCGATCACCACGCCACCCTCGCCGTGCGGCACTTTCAGCGAGGTGTCGCGGACCTCGCGCGCCTTCTCCTTGAAGATCGCGCGGATCAGCTTCTCCTCGGCGGTCAGCTCGGTCTCGCCCTTCGGCGTCACCTTGCCGACCAGGAGGTCGCCGGAGACGACCTCGGCGCCGACGCGGACGATGCCGCGCTCGTCGAGGTTGCGCAGGCTCTCCTCGGAGCGGTTCGGGATGTCGCGGGTGATCTCCTCGTCGCCGAGCTTGGTCGTGCGGGCGTCGATCTCGTACTCCTCGATGTGGATCGAGGTGAGTTCGTCGTCCTTGACCAGGCGCTCGGAGAGGATGATCGCGTCCTCGAAGTTGTAGCCCTCCCAGGACATGAAGGCGACCAGGCAGTTCTTGCCGAGGGCGATCTCGCCACCGCCGGTGGAAGAGCCGTCGGCGAGCACGTCACCCTTCTTCACCCTCTGGCCGGTGTCGACGATCGGCCGCTGATGGATGATCGTCCCCTGGTTCGAGCGCATGAACTTGTGCAGGTTGTACTCATGCTTTTTCGAACCGCCGGTGACGACGATCTTCTCGGCATCGACGAAGGTGACTTCGCCGTCCTCATCGGCGAGGACGACGTCGCCGGTGTCGACCGCGGCCCGGCGCTCCATGCCGGTCCCAATCAATGGCGGGTCGGGCTTCAGCAACGGCACCGCCTGGCGCTGCATGTTGGAGCCCATCAGCGCCCGGTTGGCGTCGTCGTGCTCGAGGAACGGGATCAGCGAGGTCGCCACCGACCAGATCTGGGACGGCGAGACGTCCATCAGGTCGACTTCTTTAGGAGCGGCGGTCGCGTACTCCTGCTCGCCGGCACGGACCAGCACCTGCGGGCCTTTCAGCTTGCGCGTTTTCGGATCGATCTCGGCATTCGCCTGGGCGATGATTTTGTCCTCGTCCTGGGTCGCGTCGAGGTGCACGATCTTTTCGCTGACGACACCGTCTTCGACCACCCGGTAGGGGGTGGTGACGAAACCGTGCTCGGAGATCTGCGCGTAGGAGGAGAGCGAACCGATCAGACCGATGTTCGGTCCCTCCGGGGTCTCGATCGGGCACATCCGGCCGTAGTGGGTCGGGTGCACGTCGCGGACCTCGATCGGGGCCCGCTCACGGGTCAGACCGCCGGCGCCCAACGCCGAGAGCCGCCGCCTGTGGGTGAGGCCGGCGAGGCTGTTGGTCTGGTCCATGAACTGCGACAGCTGCGAGGAGCCGAAGAACTCCTTCATCGCCGCCACAACCGGGCGGATGTTGATGATCGTTTGCGGGGTGATCGCGTCGGAGTCCTCGGTGGTGAGGCGCTCGCGGACCACGCGCTCCATCCGGTAGAGGCCGATCCGGAAGGCCTCCTGGATCAGCTCGCCGACCGTACGCAGGCGGCGGTTGCCGAAGTGCTCGTACTCGTCGAGGTGGTCGTAGACCTGCTCGCGCGGGTAGGTGATCGCCTCCGCGGCATAGTCTTTGATCGGGTTCTCCTCGTCGATCTCCTCGGGGATCCCGAGCAGCTTCGGCAGGGTCACCAGCTCCTTGACGAGGGCGATGATGTCGTCGTGGGTGAGCACCCGCGTCTCGAGGTCGATGTCGAGGTCGAGGCGGGCGTTGAGCTTGTAGCGGCCGACCCGGGTGAGGTCGTAGCGCTTCGGGTCGAAGAAGAGCTGCTCGAGCAGGGCGCGGGCGGCGTCGACCGAGGGCGGCTCGCCAGGGCGCTGCTTTTTGAACAGCTCGATCAGGGCGCCCTCTTCGGTCCGGGTCGCCTCGGTGTCCGCCTCGATCGTGTGGCGGATGTAGACCGAGTTGTCGAACATGTCGAGGAGCTGCTGGTCCTCGACGTAGCCCATCGCCCGCAGCAGCACCGTCACGGGCAGTTTCCGCTTGCGGTCGATGCGGACGAAGACTTTGCCTTTTTTGTCGACTTCGAGCTCCAACCAGGACCCGCGGGCCGGCATCAGGTTGGCGATGAAGACCTGCTTTTCGGGGTCCTTCGGCGCCATCACATAGGCGCCGGGGGAGCGGACCAGCTGCGTGACGACGACGCGCTCGGTGCCGTTGATGATGAAGG
>JBQCCT010000052.1:0-7411 GCA_051961955.1 Solirubrobacterales bacterium | reverse complement strand
GGTTGAGCTTGGGCCTCGACGAGAGGCCTAAGCTCCACCACACCCTTGCCGGGGTACGGCAGTTCGCTTGGCCGCTGGCCGGGTTCGGCGCGCTGACGGCGGTCGTGGTGGCGATCCGGGCGACGGCTTCGGACCCGGATGCGCCGAACCGCTGGAACATCTCGGCGCTGCCGTTCGTCACCGTCCAGCTTGGGCCGGCGATCCTGATCGGGGCCGCGCTCGTCGCCCTCGCCGGTGCCGGGCTGCTGCTCTGGGCCTCGACCCGCGGGATCCGCGTCCTCGGCGTCGCGGCGCTCGGGCTCTTCCTCGCCGTCGTCGCCTACGGCGCCTGGAATCCGGTCCGCAGCTCCGAGCGGGCCGTCTATCCGCCGGGCTGGGAAAGCCCGCAGCAGGTCGTCGAAGACGCCGACGCGAAGACGGTCGCCTACGACCTCGACCACTACGACGCGATCGGCCTCTACGTAACCCAGTGGTTCCTCCCCCACACTCGCGTCGTGCTGTTCGGGAAAGGCAGGAAGGACCTGGACCCGCCGTCTCGCGACGTACTCAGCGACGGCGCCTGGGGTCGGGAACGTCGGCCGCCGGCGCGACTTCTCTGGCAGGACGCCGGCCGCGACCAAGCCCTTTGGCGTAGCGGAAGATGAAGTAGCCGGTGAGCAGGCAGCCGACCGCCTTGCCGGCGGCCCAGCCGATCCCGGCTCCCTCGATCCCCAGCGGCGGCAGCAGCAGCCAGGTGGCGCCGATCGCGACCACCAGCATCGTCCAGGTGGCGAGCGCCGCATCCTGGAGCAGGTGTTCGACCCGCAGCACGGCCAGCGAGAGCTGGTAGACCGCGTCGAAGGCGGCAGCGCCGATCAGAATCAGCAGCAGGGTGTCGCCTTCTTCGGAGTAGGCGGGGCCGAAGAGGCCGAGGATCAGCGGCCCGGCGAGGAGCAGCACCAGCGCCGGCGGCCCGGCCAGCGTCAGCACGTGGCGGGCAGCGCTGCGGAGGTCGCGGCGCAGCTGCTCGGGCTCGTGCGCGCCCTCGGCGAAGAGCGCGTTGCCGATCGCCGGGGCGATGAAGAAGAGGGCGCTGGAGACCATGAAGGTCGTGTAGAAGTAGGCGTTCTGCTCGGGCCCGAGCCGGGCCGAGACGAGCACCGGCAGCAGGTAGGCCGAGGCCTGGGAGCCGAGGTTGATCGACTGATGACCGGCGATCAGGCCCTTCACCTCGCGCAGCTCCTGGCGCCAGCCGGCGAGGCTGAGGCGAAAGTCGTGACCGAGCGAGGGCAGCTCGTGGAAGATCGCCACCGCATCGATCAGCAGGAAGGAGGCGGCCCAGATCCCGAGGATCCAGGTGGTGCCGTCGGTGGGGACGACGGTGGCGAGGGGGATCAGGGCGACCCGCAGCAGCGCCGCCGCGACGTTGCGGACGAAGGAGAGCTTCGCCTGGCGCTCGGCGATGCAGGCGTAGTCGATCACCAGCGAGCAGGCGGCGCCGGTGACGCCGAGCGGCAGCAGCAGGAAGGTGGCGGGGCTGAGGCCGCCCTTCAGCGCCGGGATCAGAGTCGGCAGCAGCACCGCCGCGATCGCGCCGCCGACAAGGCTCGCCAGCGCCGCCAGAGCGATACCGGTGCTGACCGTCTGCGACCAGTCGCGGCCGGGCGCGCGCGAGGCCAGTCGCGAGACGAAGACCTGCCCCAGCCCGAGGTTGGTGAAGACGGAGACGAACAACATCGCCGAGATCAGGGCCGCCGAGCGGCCGACTTCGACCGCCGAGAGCGTCCGCGCGGCGACCAGCCAGAAACCGAAGCCGAGCAGCGACGTAGCCGCGGTCGTGCCCATGATGTAGAGGCTGTTGCGGAAGAGTGACTGGTCGCCGAGGCGCCTCAGCCGCTGCCAGCCCCCGGCAAGGCGGGAGGCATGCATGATCTGGGGCGATTCTGCCAGTTGCCGCTGGCGGAACCGATGCTCTTCTTATGCTGCGGCCCGTGGAGTCCGTCCCCGAGACCATTCGCCTGCAACCGACCCGCGGCTTCAGCCGGGTGCTGGCGCCGCACGAACTGTGGCGCTACCGCGACCTCGCGGGCCAGATCGCCCTGCGCGACATCACCGTGCGCTACCGACAGACGCTGCTGGGGGCGGCCTGGGCGGTGCTGCAGCCGATCGGCTTCATGGTCGTCTTCTCGCTCTTCTTCGGCAACCTCGCCGGGGTCGCCTCGAACGGCCTCCCCTATCCCCTCTTCAGTCTCGCGGCGCTGGTGCCCTGGACCTTCTTCGCCAACGCGCTCCTGCTCGGCTCCGACAGCCTCGTCTCCAACTCCGCCCTGGTCTCGAAAATCTATTTCCCGCGGATCTTCATGCCGGCGGGGATCCTGGTTGCGGGCTGCGTCGACCTGGCGATCTCGATCGTGATCCTGATGGCGATCGTCCTGATCTGGGGGCTGACGCCGTCCCTCGCGATCCTCTCGCTGCCGCTGCTGATCGCGATCGCGGCGCTGGCGGCGCTGGGGACCAGCACCGCGCTCTCGGCGATCAACGTCCGCTTCCGCGACGTCCGCTACGTGATCCCCTTCCTAATCCAGCTCTGGCTCTTTGCGACCCCGGTCGTCTACCCCAGCAGCCTGATCGGCGAGCCGTGGCGGACCCTGTCGGCGATCAACCCGATGGTCGGGGTGGTCGAAGGCTTCCGCTGGGCGACGCTCGGCTCGGGCACCGCGCCTTGGGACCTGATCGGGATCTCCGCCGTCTCCGCCGTCGTCCTCTTCCTCGTCGGCCTCGCCTACTTCGACCGCGTCGAGCGCGGCTTCGCCGACTACATCTGATCCATGGCGACCGCAATCCAGACCCAGGCGCTTGGGAAGCGCTACCGCCTTGGCCTCTACAAGCGCGGCTACGGGACCCTGCGCGAAGCGATCGCGGAAGCCCTCCGCCGCAGCGGCCCGGACGAATCCGAATACGACGGGCCGGACTTCCTCTGGGCGCTGCGAGATCTCTCGCTGACGATCGACCCGGGCGAAGTGGTCGGCCTGATCGGCCACAATGGTGCCGGCAAGAGCACGCTGCTCAAACTCCTCTCGCGGATCACCGAGCCGACCGAGGGCTACGCCGACGTGACCGGGCGCGTGGGGTCGCTGCTCGAGGTCGGGACCGGCTTCCACCCGGAGTTGACCGGGCGCGAGAACATCTTCCTCAACGGCTCGATCCTGGGGATGCGCAAAGCGGAAATCCGGGCGCGGTTCGACGAAATCGTCGAGTTCGCCGAGATCGAGCGCTTCCTCGACACGCCGGTCAAGCGCTACTCGAGTGGGATGTCGGTGCGGCTGGCTTTCGCGGTGGCGGCGCACCTGGAGCCGGAGATCCTGCTCGTCGACGAGGTGCTGGCGGTCGGCGACGCCGCCTTCCAGCGCAAGTCGCTGGGGAAGATGACCGAGGTCGCGAGTCAGGGCCGGACGGTGATCTTCGTCTCTCACAACCTGGCGATCATCCAGGCGCTTTGCGAGCGCGGGGTGCTGCTGGAGCGCGGCGAAGCGATCGCCGACGGGCCGGTGAAAGCGACTATCGACCAGTACCTGGCCTCGCTGGAAGAAGGCGCCTCAAAGGACCTGCTGGAGCGGACCGACCGCGACCGCCGCGGCTACTACGACACGCAGATCAGGCGGGTCGAGATCCGCGGCCGCGGCGACAGCCCGCCCGACGTGGTCGTCGCCGGCGAGCCGGTGACGATCGCGGTCGAGCTGACGGAGCAGCTGGCGACGATGGAGTGCCGGATCACGATCGTCGACGGGCTGGGGCAGCCGGTCACCACCTTCGACAGCGAGATCTCGGCCGCGACGGACGTGCGCGACCCGGAGCTGGGGGCGCGGGTCGAGTGCGAAGTCGAGTCACTGCCGCTGCTGCCCGGCCGCTACCGGATCGACCTGCTGCTGAAAGCGGGGCGCCAGATCCAGGACGGCTTGCAGGCCGCCGGCTTCTTCGAGGTCCAGCCCGGCGTGATCGACGGCCGCCCCACCCCCGCCGCCGGCTCCGACGGCGACATCGTCCTCCCCCACCTCTGGCGCCTACCGCCCTGACGGTCGGCCGGTGGAGCCGGCGACGGTGGCTTCGACGAGGCGGCGCAGAGTGCGGGGGGCGATGGCGCCGGCCAGGGAGCCGAGGCGGGCTCGAGGTGGGGCGGCGCTCGAACCCGTGACCGCGAGGAGGCGTCGGCGCGCGTCGGAGGCGCCGGTGGCGACGGCCTCACGCGCGGCCTCTTCCAGCGCCCGGGCCTGCTGGCGCGAGGCGGCCGCTTCGGCGCGCTTGCGCAGCGACGGCGAGATACCCGGGGTCGCCGCAGCCTTGCCGAGCATGTAGGCGCGTTCGCGCAACGTCTCGACCCGGCTGGAGGTGAGGCTCTCGCTGCCGAGTCGGTACTCCAGCAGCGGCTCGTCAACCAAGCCGGCGGTGGAGCCGGTGAGGATGAGGCGGATGCAGACGTCCCAGTCCTCGGCCGTGCGCAGCTTCTCGTCGTAGCCGCCGATCTCCAGCAGCCGCTCGCGGCGCATCGCCGGGCAGATCACGAAGCAGCGGTCGAGGATCGCCTCGGCCTGATCGATGGCGGCAAACGGCGTCTTTTCGTTGAAGCGGCCGGCGGGGCGGCCGTCGCTGACGAAGACGGCGTCGGTCGAGAGGATGTCGAGGTCGGGACGGGCGGCGGCGAGCTCGACCAGGCGCTGCAGCCGGGTCGGCGCGTAGACGTCGTCGGCGTCGAGCGGGACGACGAAGTCGGCCGTCGCGGCGTCGAGCAGCGCGTTGCGGGCGGCGGCGACGCCGCGGTGCTCCTGGCAGAGCAGGCGGACCGCGTCGCCATAGGGCGCCAGCACGCCCTCCAGGTCGTCGCCGGAGCCGTCGTCGCAGACGATGATCTCGGCCGGCGGCTGCGTCTGCGCCCGCAGCGAGTCGATCGCCGCGGGGATCGTCGCCGCGGCTTCGTAAGCGGGGCTGACGACGGCGAAGCTCGGCACGTTCACCTGCTCCCCAGCCAGACGTTGAGCAGGAAGCGGGGCAGCGATTCGCCCGCCCGCACCTCGATCCGCGGCACCCGCAGCGGATCGTCGAGCAGCGAGACGAGACGCGGCTCAACCGTGCAGGCGCCGACGAAGCCGGCCTCGTCGACGGCATCGACGGCGCGCTCGTCGAAGAGGCCGAAGGGATAGGCGAAAGTCGCGACCTCATCGCCCAGCGCCTGCTCCAGGTCCCGGCGCGACCCGCCCACCTGCTCGCGCACCGCCTCGTCGTCCTCCGCCGGCAGCTCGGGATGGGTGCGGGTGTGGGCCCCGAGGCCGACCCCTCGCTCGCGCAGCTCGCGCGCCTGCTCGACCGAGAGCAGCGGCCGGCTCGCCAGCGCCCCGTCCGCGGTCCAGTCGTTGACGCCGCCGAGCTTGCCGCTGACGAGGAAGACGGTGGCCGGAAAGCCGTGGCGCCTCAGCACCGGCGCGGCGATCTCGAGGTTGTCGCGGTAGCCGTCGTCAATGGTGATCGCGACCGCGCGGCGCGGCGGCAGGCGGCGCTCGCGCAGGCAGCGGGCGACCTCGGCGAACTCGATGCCGCGGTAGCCGAGCAGCCGCAGCAGGCGCAGCTGCCGCGACAGCGCCCGGCGCGAGATCACGTAGCGGTCGCCCTCGCCCTGCTCGCCGAAGGCGTGGTACATCAGCACCGGCACCCCGCGCGTCACCCGCTCCCAACGCTCGGCGCCAAGACCCTCGCGCGCGGCGCGCCAGAAGGCGAGACGGGAGACGAAGTGAAACCAGATCTCCTTGCGGCCCTCGCCTGGCAGCAATCGCCCGAGCGGGGCCAATGCGCCCGGCGGCACCCGCAGCGCCAGCAGCGCCCGCCGTAGCGCAACTTCGCGGCGACTGGTCGCCCCAAACCAGCCGTAGAGCTGCGCGGTCATCCCCGGGTGGCGCTCGGTAAGCGTGACCTGATTTGAGCCCTGGCGGCGGGAATCGGCGAGCAGCCGCCGCCAGCCCTTCTGGTCGTCGTGGACGGCCCGCGCCGCCGGCAGGAAGCGGGGCGCACAGCCGGCCCGCTCGAGCCGGTAGGCCAGCTCCATGTCCTCGCCGACGGGTAGGTCGGTGGCGAAGCCGCCCGCCTCCCGGAAGGCGGCGCGTGGGACGGAGAGGTTGGCGCCGAAGCAGGCGGTCCAGTCGAGCCGCCGCTCCCCCAGCTCGTCGTAGTGGCGGTTCCAGGTCTTGGCGAACATCTGCGCATACCAGTCACGGCCGCGCTTCGGCCGCTGTTCGAGATGGCCGATCCCGAGCAGGCGAGGGCGCGCGCGGTGCGCGGCAAGGTGCCCGGCGACGAGCCGCGGGTCGGCGATCACGTCGTCGTCGAGGAAGAGGACCGTCTTCCCGGCCGCCGCCTCGACTGCGGCGTTTTGCGCCGCCGCCTGCCCCGCCCTCTCCAGCCGCAGGTACCTCAGCGGGAACGCCGTCTTCAACTCCTCGACCGCCTCGCCGGTGCCGTCGCTTGACCCGTCGTCGGCGACAATCGCCTCGAAAGATCCCTGCTCTGCCTCCACCTGCACCCCAAGCGACTGCAAGCAGCGGAGCAGCAGCTCGCGCCGGTTGTGGGTCGCGACGACGACGCTCAGCTCCGGTTCCAAGGGGGCCAAACAATAAAGTCAGCCTTGGGATGCAAAAAGCCATTTCCAGTCTTCCCGGCGCCCAGTGGCTTGCCCGCGGCATCGGCTGGCGCCTGGCCGTCCCGCTGCAACGCGCCCGTGCGCGGCGGCGGCTCGGACGGCTGCGCCCTGGCGCGGCGACGATCGTCACCGTCAACTGGAACTCCTGGGAGCACTGCGCCGTGCTGATCGATCTGGTGCGACGACGCAGCCCGACCGGCACCGAGATCCTCGTCGTCGACAACGCCTCCGAGGACGGCTCGCGCCGGCGGCTGCGCGAGCGCGACGACGTCCGCCGCCTGCTGCTGCCGGTGAACATGGGCCACGACCTGGCGATGGACCTCGGCGTCCTGCGCTGCGAAACCGAGTTCGCCGTCGCCCTCGACGTCGATGCCTTTCCCCTCCACAATCGCTGGCTCGAGGAGCTCCTCGGCCCGCTCGAGGAAGGCGCGCAGGTCTCGGGCGCTCGCCTCAACCGCGAGTACGTCCATCCCTGCTGCTGGGCGATGCGGACCGCCCGCTTCGTCTCCCAGGGCCACTCCTTCCGCTCCCGCTACCGCCCCCGCGAAGAAGGGCGCGACGCCTCCGGCGACGTCGGCGAGGAAATCTCCACCGCCGAGGCCCCCAACGTCCACTTCTTCGACGTCACCAGTCAGCGGGGCCCCGGCGACGTCGGCACCGTCTTCGGCGACCTCGTCTACCACAACTTCTACGCCACCCGGTTCAAGGCCACCGACGCGGGAACCCTCGACGGCGTCGTCGCCGTCGACG
>JBQCCT010000051.1:0-3563 GCA_051961955.1 Solirubrobacterales bacterium | reverse complement strand
CACGAGATGATGTGCCGCCGCGCCAACGAGCGCAGCGCCTTCGGCGGCCCGCTGGGCGACAAGCAGTTCGTCCAGGAGTCGATCGCCGCCTCGCGGATGGAAATCGACCAGGCCCGCCTGCTCACCCTCTTCGCCGCCTGGAAGATGGACACCGAGGGCAAGCGCGCCGCCCGCCAGCAGATCTCTGCGATCAAGATCGTCGCCGCGAACATGGTGATGGACGTGCTCGACCGCGCGATCCAGGTCCACGGCTCCCTCGGCATGACCGACGACACGCCGCTGGCGATCATGTGGCGCTTCAGCCGCATGCTCCGCCTCGCCGACGGCCCAGACGAGGTCCACAAAATGGTCCTCGCCCGCCGCGAGCTCAACCGCTGGTCCAAACGCGCCGAGGCCGAAGCCGAAGGCAACCTGGAGCCCCGTCACGCACCGCGGATGGTCTAGCTAGTTATCTAGCTAAGCTTGATACCCTCTTTCCATGGCTGAAATCGGGATGCATGAAGCAAAGACCCAGCTCTCCCGGCTGGTAGAGCGCGTCGAAGCTGGCGAGGAGATCGTCATCACGCGGCGCGGCGAGCCGGCAGCTCGACTCATTCCCGAGCGCCACGGTGGCGGCTTTGCCTCACTTGCGGGCGCATGGCGCGGGCGGGTAAAAATCGCCGACGACTTCGACGAGCTTCCCGACGACCTCGCCGAGTCCCTCGGTGCCCAATCCTGAGTCTTCTGCTCGACACCCATGTCGTCCTCTGGTGGATGGCCGGAGAACCAGATCGAATCGGCCAGAGGGCGAGAAAGGCGATTACCGACGGGAAGGACCGCGTCGTAATCAGCGCTGTCGTGATCTGGGAGGTAGCAGTCAAGCGCCGCCTCGGCAAGCTTGATGCACCGCCAGATCTGCTTGAGAAACTGGAGCGAGGGGGCGTCGACTTGCTGCCCATCACGGCCCGTCACGCTGACCGCGTCGGGACGCTGCCGCTTCATCACCGCGACCCCTTCGACCGCCTGCTGGTCGCTCAGGCCGACATAGATGGCCTCACTCTTATCACCGCTGACGGTGACCTGCGCCGCTACGGCATCGAGATCATCTGGTAGCCGTTAGTGGCCGCCTGCGTCCGATTCCGCTTGCGGGGTCGAGGAGCGGCTGCCCCTATGGGTTCCCGCCCGTGGTTCCGCGTCGGCCGTTTGCTGGCTGGAGCTCACTTCGTGGCCGTTTTGACTGATCCCTTGCGGCGTCGTCTTCTGCTTCGCGGTCCGCTTCCTGTCCTCTTCGGCTTGCGGTGAAGAGGACGGGGTCGGCTGGTTCTCGCCGGCGCGCTTCCGAGACGAGTCATCGGCCGCCGGCTGCTTCCTCTCGGAGCCGGAGTTACCCGACGTGTCGTCCTTGCGGGAGCCGTCTTGAGAGCCAGCGCTCTTCGTCGTGCTCTGGGCGCTGGTGTCGGGCGTCGCTCCAGTCGTCGTGTCGCTGGAACCCCCACACCCTGAAACAAACAAAAACAGCGCCACAAAAAGTGCGGCCGCGGAGCTTTTCGCCCCGCGGCCGCTCATTCTCAAATCGAGCGGGTTGCCCGACTTAACCAATCGCGTAGCCCGTGAAGGTGCAGTGCGGGCCCGAGGAGGCGCCGAAGCCCTCGGCCTCCCAGACGACGCTGACGGCGCGACCGCCGTTGCCGAGTGAGAACTCGGTGTTGCCGACGATCAGATCATCGTCCTGGTACAGCAGGTTGATGTTGCTGGTCGGGGTCAGGCTGTCACTGAACAGCCCGTCCTTGGAACCTTTGCCTTCTGCGACTTCGACGGAGTCCTGGCCGGCGGACTGCAGGCGCGAGCCGGTCGGCCCGTTGGCGAGCACGACGGTTTCGTCACCGGGGTTGCACGAGGCCGTCAGGGTGAACCCATTGAGGTTGAGGATCTGGGTGGGACCGGTGGTCGGGCTGCCCTGGAAATTGATCAGCACGACCGAGTTGCCACCCACGGTGTTCGCGTTGGCGGCGCTGGGTACCGTGCCGAGGGCGCCGAGATTGATGTCGGCCCCGGTCAGCGAGCCGTCCTTGACCTTGGCGCCGTTGACGGCGTTGTTCTTGATCTTGTTGGTGGTGACCGCGTTGTTCTTGATTTTCGCGGTGGTGACGGCGTTCTTCTTCAGCTGCTTGGTACCGACCGTGTTCTTGCCGAGGGCGGCAAACGCGGTGGCGCCACCGATGACGAGAAACACTGCGATCGACGACATCACGTTTGCGTACGTGAGCCGCTTACGAATCTTGTTCACAAGGCTCTCCTTCTCAACTGGGGTTAAAGCGAGACGCCCAACAAAAGCCATGCACGGCTCTAATCAGGAATTCCGTATCAGCCTTTCAATTGAAGACAGCAAATGTCAAGCCGAATCCAGTGACCATTCGACTTTCAGCGACCTTCGACTACCTAAAACTGGGCGGGAGCGGCGATTAACGGTCGGCGCAGGCCCGCGCCAGCTGGTACCTAGCCGTCGCGCTCGACGCGCTCGGCCTCGTCGGCAAGGCGCTCGACTAGGCGGGCGAAGGCCTCGACGCCCTCGTTGACCTTGCCGTAGCCGCCGGCCGTGTAGCGGGCGTAGACGCCCTCGAGGATGATCGCCAGCTTCCAGTAGCCGAGGGCGACGTAGAAGTTGAGCTGGGAGAGGTCGCGGCCGCTGCGCTCGGCGTAGCGGCCGATCAGCTCCTCGCGGCTGGGGAACCCGGGGGCGAGGTTGGCCGGCATGCCGAGGGCGAGGGTGTCCTCGCCGCGCTCGGGCCAGTAGGTAACCAGCAGGCCGACGTCGGCGAGCGGGTCGCCGAGGGTGCAGAGCTCCCAGTCGACCACCGCCGCCACCTCCCCCTCGGAGGTGAGGATCATGTTGTCGAGGCGGTAGTCGCCGTGGACGATCGTCGCCGGTCCCTGCTCGGGAATCCGCGCCGAGAGCGCCTCGTGGACGCGGTCGATCGGCTCCAGCTCGCGCGTCTTCGACTTCTCCCACTGCCCCTGCCAGCGGTGCAGCTGACGGGCGACGTAGTCCTCCTTCTTGCCGAGATCACCGAGCCCGACGGCGTCGGGGTCGATCGCGTGGATCTGGACCAGGGTGTCGGCCACGCGCTCGCCGATCGCCCGCCGGTCGCCCTCGTCGGGGAAGATCGCCGCCTCGGCGAGACCGCGCAGGACCGGCCCCTCGACGAACTCCATCACGTAGAAGGGGGCGCCGTTGACGCCCTCGTCCTCGCAGAGGCCGACCACCGGCGCCACCGGCACCTCGGTCTTCCCCAGCGCAGAGACGACCTTGAACTCGCGCCCCATGTCGTGGGCCGAGCCGAGCCGCTTGCCGAGCGGCGGCCGCCGCAGCGCCCAGCTTTCCCCGGCGGCGTCGGTGACGCGGTAGGTCAGGTTCGAGTGGCCGCCGGCGATCCGCTCGAAGCGCAGCGGAAAGTGGGCCCCGGCGACGTTGGCGCCGAACCACTCTTCAAGCGGTTTCTGCTCGATTCCGTCCGGAGCGGCGACGGTGCCGTCGGCGTCGGTCGCCTCGTCAGTCATAGGGGCGCAAGCATATTCACGATCCC
>JBQCCT010000050.1:0-8659 GCA_051961955.1 Solirubrobacterales bacterium | reverse complement strand
CAGCCCCAGGCACATCGCGTTGACCAGGCAGTTGTGCTCGTAGGGCTCCTCGAAGTAGATCTCGCCGCCGACCGTCGCCACCCCGATCGAGTTGCCGTAGTGGCCGATCCCGCGCACCGCGCCGTCGAGCAGGTGGCGCGAACGCGCCGAGTCGAGCTCGCCGAAGCGGAGGCTGTCGAGGATCGCGATCGGCCGCGCCCCGATCGCGAAGACGTCGCGGAGGATGCCGCCGACCCCCGTCGCCGCCCCCTCGAACGGTTCGACCGCGCTCGGGTGGTTGTGGGACTCGACCTTGAAGGCGACCGCGTAGCCGTTGCCGACGTCGACCGCGCCGGCGTTCTCGCCCGGCCCCATCACCACCCGCTCGCCCTCGGTCGGCAGCCGCCGCAGCAGCTTGCGCGAGTGCTTGTAGGCGCAGTGCTCGGACCAGAGCAGGCTGAACATCGCCAGCTCGACGTCGTTCGGCTTCCGCCCCAGCTTCGCGACGATCAGCTCGTACTCGGAGTCGGTCAGGCCGAGCTCGCGATATTTAGGGGTCTCCACGGTCATCGAGGCGACTTAGTGTCCTCATGGTCCACTAAAGCGCCTTGGCTCATCCGCTCGAAGATCCGCAGCCCGTCCGTCGACCCGGTCAGCGGGTCAACCGCGTGCTCGGGGTGGGGCATAAGGCCGAGTACGTTGCCCGCCTCGTTCCGCACCCCGGCGATGTTCCGCAGCGAGCCGTTGGAGTTATGGCCGTCGGCGTAGCGGTAGGCGACCTGGCCGCTGCGCTCCAGCCGGTCGAGCATCTCCTCGGGCGCGTAGTAGCGGCCTTCGCCGTGCTTGGCCGGGATCGAGAGCCGCTCGCCGGTGTCCTCCTCGATCAGCTCGACCTGGTGGCAGCGGAAGCGCAGCTCGACGTTGCGCAGTAGCGCCCCCGGCAGCAGGCCCGCCTCGCAAAGCACCTGGAAGCCGTTGCAGATGCCGATCACCGGCGCCCCGCCCGCGGCCGCCTCGGCCACCGCCTCCATCGCCGGGCTGAAGCGGGCGATCGCCCCCGCCCGCAGGTAGTCGCCATAGGAGAAGCCGCCGGGAACGACGATCCCGTCGACGCCGTCGAGGTCGCGGCTCTCGTGCCAGATCAGCCGCGCCCCGTCGCCGGCCAGCTCGCAGGCGTGCAGCGCGTCCCGCTCGTCGCACGAACCGGGGAACTGGAGGACGCCCCAGATCACAGGGTCTGGATCTCGTAGTCCTCGATCAGGGGGTTGGCGAGCAGCTTCTCGCAGAGCTCGCCGAGCCGCTCCGGGTCATCGGCCTCGAGCTCGACCATCCGCCCGACGTGGACGTGCTCGATCCCCTCGAAGCCGAGTGCCGGCAGCGCCCGCTCGACCGCCTTGCCCTGGGGGTCGAGGATCCCCTCCTTGGGCCGGATCAGCACGCGCGCCTTCACAGGGCCAATCTAACGATCGGCGCGGCCGGGCCGCTAGAACGACTCGCCGGTGATCCGCTCGTAGGCCTCGACGTATTTGGCCCGGGTCTGCTCGACCACGTCGGCCGGCAGCTCCGGCGCCGGCGGCTTCTTGTCCCAGCCGCTCTCGGTCGCCCAGTCGCGGACGAACTGCTTGTCGAAGGAGGGCGGAGTGATTCCCGGCTGGTAGCTGGCGGCGGGCCAGAAGCGCGAGGAGTCCGGAGTCAGGACCTCGTCGCCGAGGACGATCTCGGCGCCGGCGTGGCGGCCGAACTCGAACTTCGTGTCGGCGAGGATGATCCCGCGCTGGGCCGCGTGCTGGGAGCCGCGCTTGTAGACCTCGATCGAGATCCGCCGCAGCTCTTCCATCAGCGCCCGGTCGCCGACAATCTCGGCGGCGCGGTCGAAGTCGACGTTCTCGTCGTGGTCGCCGATCTCGGCCTTGGTCGCGGGGGTGAAGATCGGCTCCGGCAGCTGGTCGGACTCGACCAGGCCACTCGGCAGCTCGATCCCGCAGACGGCGCCGCCCTCGCGGTATTCCTTCCAGCCCGAGCCGGAGAGGTAGCCGCGGACCACGCACTCGACCGGGTACATCTCCAGCTTGCGCACCCGCATCGCCCGTTCGGCGACTTCCTCGGGCACGTCCTCGGAGATGAAGTGGTTGGGGACGATGTCCTCGGTCAGCCCGAACCAGAAGACCGACATCCGGTTCAGCACCTTTCCCTTGTCGGGGATCGGGGTCGGCATCACCACGTCATAGGTGGAGATGCGGTCCGAGGCGACCATCAACAGGTCGTCCTCCCACTCGTAGATCTCGCGAACCTTCCCCGAGGAGAGGAGGTTCAGCTCGGCAACAGTCGTCATTGGGGCGATGCTATCCACCTCGGGAGCGGAGTTGGTTTCTGCGATCCTGTCACCCGTGGCGCTCCCGCCTGAACCGAAGATGAGGCCGCTGGGGCAGACGCTGCGCTGGGCCTTCCGGCCGATCCAGTTCATGGAGGACTGCCGCCGCCGCTACGGCGATTCGTTCAGCGTCCGCTTCGTCGGCTTCCAGCGGCCGATGGTGATGATCTCCGACCCGGAGGCGATCAAGGCGCTCTACCGGGAGCGCGAGCACGGCCTGCCGCCGGGTCGCAACGTCGTCCTCGAGCCGATCCTCGGCTCGAAGTCGCTGCTGATTCAGGAGGGGGCGGAACACCTCAGCCGCCGCCGGCTGATGCTGCCGCCGTTCCACGGCGAGCGGATGCGCTCCTACGAGGCGGCGATGACCGAGGTCGTCGCGGCCGAGATCGACTCCTGGCCGCTGCAGCGGGAGTTCCCGATCCACCCGCGGATGCAGGCGATCACGCTGGAGGTGATCCTGCGGGTCGTCTTCGGCGTCTCCAGCGGGCCGCGGCTCGACCGGCTGCGGGGGATGCTCTCGACGGTGCTGGAGGAAACCACCACGCCGGGCCGGCAGGTGCTGGGGCTGGCGCTGCAGCGCTTCGGCGGCGACGGGCCGTTCGCCCGCTTCGAGCACCAGCTACGCCAAGTCGACGAGCTGCTCTTCGCCGAGATCGCCGAGCATCGCGAGCGGCCGGACCTGGACGAGCGCGAGGACATCCTCTCGATGCTGATGACCGCCGAGTTCGAGGACGGCTCGCGGATGGAGGACCGGGAGCTGCGCGACCAGCTGATGACGCTGCTGCTGGCCGGCCATGAGACGACCGCGACGGCGCTGGCCTGGACCTTCGACCTGCTGCTGCGCCACCCGGCCGCGCTCGGGCGGCTGCGCGACTCGCTGGCGGCGGGGGAGGAGGACTACCTGCGGGCGACGATCTCCGAGTCGCTGCGGTTGCGGCCGGTGATCCCGCTGGCTGGGCGGCGGCTGAGCAAGGAGCTCGTCGCCGACGGGCTGACGCTGCCCGCCGGGACCGACGTGACGCCGGCGATCTGGCTCACCCACACCCGCGCCGACGTCTATCCCGAGCCCTTCGCTTTCAAACCGGAGCGCTTCCTCGAGGAGGGCCCCGACACCTACGCCTGGATCCCCTTCGGCGGCAGCGTCCGCCGCTGCATCGGCGCCACCTTCGCCGAGTTCGAGATGCGGATCGTCCTGCGCGAAGTGCTGACCCGCTGCGCGCTGCGCAAGGCCGATCCGCGCCCCGAGCGCACCGGCCGCCGCAACATAACCCTCTCGCCGAAGGACGGCACGCCGGTGGTGGTGACGGCGAGGCAGCCGGCCCGCGAACCGGTTGCGGTCTGACAACACGTTCCGAAGCTTGTCGTCTACACTCCTTCTATGGAGGAGCTGGACAAACTGAGCCAGACGATGGAAGAAGGTTTTGCGGGAGTCAATCACAGAATCGACAAACTCCTCTACCTTCTGATCCTTTTCCTGATCAGTCTCTCCGCTGCGGTGATTTCGCACGCCATCTCGGTCTAGGATCGTCATGTGGGTGATGACGCCCCCGCAGAGCGACTGACGTTGTGGCAGCGCGCGGCGCAGCGGCGCTTCCGCAAGGCGATGCGCAAGCAGAAGGACGAGCCCCTCAGTCCCGACGACTGGGCCGCCTTCTTCGCGATGGCCTCCTCCGACCCGGCCGGGCGCGTCATGAGCCGGGTGCTGCGGACGCTGCCATCCAGCCCCCGCTGCGGCATCTGCGGCGCCCCGTTCGAGGGCTTCGGCGCCCGGCTGGTGGGCCCGCTCGGCTACCGGTCCTCGCGCAAGAGCCCCAACCTCTGCGCCGTCTGCGTCGAGGCGGCGCCTCCCGGCGGGATGACGACCGAGGCCGGCGTCCTCTTCGCCGACATCCGCGGCTTCACCCGCCTCTCCGAGCAGCGCGACCCGGAGGAGGTCAGCGCCCTGCTGCGGCGCTTCTACGCCAGCGCCGAGAGCGTGCTCTTCCCGGAGGCGATCATCGACAAGCTGATCGGCGACGAGGTGATGGCGCTCTACCTGCCGATGTACGGGCGCTTCGAGGAGGCGGCGCCGGTGATGCTGGACCACGCGCGCGAGCTGCTGCGTGCCGTCGGCTACGGCGGCGGCGGGACGCCGTTCGCGGAGGTGGGGGTCGGTCTCGACTACGGCGAGGCGTTCGTCGGCAACGTCGGCCAGAGCTCGCTCAACGACTTCACCGCGATCGGCGACGTCGTCAACGTCGCCTCGCGCCTCCAGGGTCAGGCCCGGGGAGGCGAGATCGTCGCCTCAGGCCGACTTGTCAAGCGCCTCAACGAGCCTCCACCCGGCGAGCGGATCGAGCTCGAGCTGAAGGGAAAGGCCGAGCCGGTGGCCGCCTACCGGATCAGGCCCTGACAACACGTTCCGAAGCGTTTCGTCTACACTCCTCCCATGGAGGCGCTTCTGGAGAAGGAGGGGACCGTGGAGAACTGGAACGACGATCGGCTGGATGAACTAAGCGGGCGGATGGATGCAGGCTTCAAAGAGATGCGAGAAGGCTTCGCTCGAGTCGATGAGCGATTTGAGCGAATCAGCGATCGCCTCGATCGCATGAATCACACTCTTCTGATTGGCGCCCTGGGTGTGATCGCCGCACTGATTGCGAACGGGATCTGGGGCTGACGGTTTAGCCGCCGGACTTGGCCGGCGAGTGCGGGTGCTCCTTCGCCCAGCGGGCGATCGCGCCGGAGCCGGAGATCACCTCGCCGTTGTCGAGGACGAGGATCGGCACCTCGTTGGTGCCGCTGAGGCGCTTGACCTCGGCCCGGTCGGCGCCGCGGCTGCCCCACGTCCACGGCATCGCCCGGTAGCCGCCGACGACCTTCAGCTCGTACTCGTAACCCGCCGCATCGAGCGCCTTCCCCGCTTTCGCACACGGATGAGCGAAGCCCGGCCCGAGTTTCTTCTGCCCGCAGGTGTAGAGGACCATGGCGCCGAGCCTACCGCTAGCTGCGCAGCGCTTCCAGCCGCTCGAATATCTCGGGGACGTGGGTGAGGTAGGCGTTGTAGTCGAAGACGGCGTCGAGGTCGAGTTGGGGGGCGGCCTCGGCGAGGAGGTCGCGGAACTCGGTGCGGGTGTCCCAGGCGCGCTGGGCGTTCTCCTGGACGACGCGATAGGCGTCGTCGCGGGTCATGCCGGACTCGACCAGGGCGGTGAGAGCGCGCTGGCTGAACAAGGCGCCGTGAGTGAGGCCGAGGTTCTCGCGCATCCGCTCCTCGTTGACTTTCATCCCGGAGGCGACCTTGGCCGCCAGGTCCTGCATGTAGTCGAGCAGGATCGTCGCGTCGGGGAGGATCACCCGCTCGGCGCCGGAGTGGGAGATGTCGCGCTCGTGCCAGAGGGCGACGTTCTCGATCCCGGCATTGGCGTAACCGCGCAGGACGCGGGCAAGGCCGGTGACCCGCTCGGTGCGGATCGGGTTGCGCTTGTGGGGCATCGCCGAGGAGCCCTTCTGGCCGGCGGCGAACGGCTCTTCGACCTCGCGCACCTCGGTTTTCTGCAGGTTGCGCACCTCGGTCGCGAAGCGCTCCAGGCCGGCGCCGGCGATCGCGATCGCCGCCAGCAGCGCCGCGTGCCGATCGCGCGGCACCACCTGCGTCGCCACGTCCTCGCGCCCGAGCCCGAGCTTCTCCATCACCCGCGCCTCGACTGCGGGCGAGACCGAGGCGTAGGTGCCGACGGCGCCGGAGAGCTTGCCGAAGGCAAGCTGCGCGAAGGCCGCCTCCAGCCGCTCGACGTTGCGGTCGGCCTCAAAGGCGAACCCCGCCAGGCGCAGTCCGAAGGTGGTCGGCTCGGCGTGGACGCCGTGGGTGCGGCCGACGCAGAGCGTGTCGCGGTGCTCCAGCGCCCGCTCGACCAGCGCGTCGCGGTAGGCGCGGGCGCTCGCCAGCACGATCTCGCCGGCCCGCCGCAGCTGCACCGCTAGCGCCGTGTCGAGCACGTCGGAGGAGGTGAGCCCGTAGTGGATCCAGCGCCCATGCTCACCGACCGAGGCGGCGACCACGTCGACGAAGGCGGCGACGTCGTGGTCGGTCACGTCCTCGCGCTGTTCGACCGCCTCGACCGTGAACGTTGCTTTCGCCCGCGCCTCCTCGGCGGCGTCGGTCGGCACCATGCCCTCCGCCGCCCAGGCTTCGGTTGCCGCCAGCTCGACTTCGAGCCAGCTCTGCATCTTCGCTTCCGGCGTCCAGACCGCCCCGATCTCGGGGCGGGTGTAGCGGGGGATCACGCGTTGATTATCCGCGCCGCGAGGACGCCGGCGTTTTTCGCCCCGTCGATCGCCACGCAGGCGACCGGGATTCCGGGCGGCATCTGCACCGCCGAGAGCAGCGCGTCGAGCCCGCCCAAGCTCTTGCCGAGGATCGGCACCCCGATCACCGGCAGGTCGGTGTGAGCGGCCGCCACTCCCGGCAGCGCCGCCGACATCCCGGCCCCGGCGATGATCACCTTCAGCCCTCGCATCCGCGCGTTCTGGCAGTACTCGCGGACCAGCTCCGGGTCGCGGTGGGCGCTCATCACCCGCACCTCGTAGCGGATGCCCGCTTCCTCCAGTGCTTTGCCGGCCGGCTGCATCTTCGGCTTGTCGTTTTTCGAGCCCATGATGATCCCGACGTGGGGCTCGTCGACGTCGATTTCCTCGAAGGCTTCCTCCACGGCCGGCATCGTCGCTGCCTCGGCGGGGTCGGCCGGGCCGGTCGACTGGGGCTCCTCTGAGATCTCGCTCATCTCACTCCTTTTCGTTTTAGCTGGGGACGCGCTCGACGGCGCGGGCGGCGATGTCGGTCCGGACCTGCATTCCCTCGAAGGAGATCCGGCCGGCGGCATCGTATGCACGATCGCGCGCCTCGGCCGGGCTCGATCCGAGACCCGTCACGTTCAGTACCCGCCCACCGGCGGTAACGATCTCGCCGTCGCGCTCGGCCGTGCCCGCGTGGGTGACCTCGGCGACCTCCGCCGCCGCGGCGAGGCCGTGGATCACGTCGCCCTTCGAGGAGGACTCCGGGTAGCCGGCGGAGGCGAGGACGACGGTCACCGCCCACTCGTCGGCGAATTCCGCCTGCATGCCGGCCAGGCCGCCGGGCTCGCGGGCGGCGAGGAAGAGCTCGGCCAGGTCCGAGCGCAGCCGCGGCAGCACCGCCTGCGTCTCCGGGTCGCCGAAGCGGGCGTTGAACTCGAGCACCTTCGGCCCGTCGGGGCCGATCATCAGGCCGGCGTAGAGGACGCCGTGGAAGGGCACGCCGCGGGCGGCCATCGTCGCGACGATCGGCCGGTGGACCCGCTCGACAATCCCCTCCACCTCGGCCGCGCCGAAGCCGGGGACCGGCGAGTAGCTGCCCATACCGCCGGTGTTGGGCCCGCGGTCACCGTCGAAAATTCGCTTGTAGTCCTGGGCGGGGGCGAGGGGGATGACGTTCTCGCCATCGCAGAGGGCCAGCAGCGAGAGCTCTTCGCCCTCGAGGAAGTCCTCCATCACCACCGTCGTCTGGCCGAAGCGTTGCTCGGTGAAGAAGACGTCGAGCGCCTCGCGCGCCTCGGCCTCGGTCGAGCAGATGATCACGCCCTTGCCCGCAGCGAGGCCGTTGGCCTTGAGCACGGTCGGAAACCCCACCCGCTGCAACTGCTCGTCGGCCTCCTCTCGGCTGCGCAAGAGGACATGGCCAGCGGTCGGCACGCCGGCCTCGGCCATCAGTTCCTTGGCGAAGGCCTTCGAGCCCTCGATCTCGGCGGCCGCCTTGGTCGGGCCGAAGGCGGGGATGCCCGCCTCCTCCAGCGCGTCGACCGCCCCCGCGACCAGCCCCGCCTCGGGGCCGACCACGACCAGGTCGACCGCGCTCCGCTTTGCCGCGGCGACGATCGCCGCGACGTCGTCGGCCGCCACACCCGGCAAGCACTC
Organism: Solirubrobacterales bacterium; assembly: GCA_051961955.1. Taxonomy (GTDB): domain Bacteria; phylum Actinomycetota; class Thermoleophilia; order Solirubrobacterales; family 70-9; genus VAYN01. The sequence goes on along the minus strand of JBQCCT010000050.1, from coordinate 378 downwards.
GGCGTCGGCGGCGATGCCGGCGTTACCGGGCGCGCAGAGCACGTCGTCAACCCCCAGTGAGCGCCGCAGCGCCCGTACGATCGCGTGCTCGCGACCGCCCCCTCCGACTACCAGCGCCTTCAACGAGTGGCCTACAGGGAGCTGGAGAGATCCTCGGCCGGGATCGCGGCGAGGGTCTGGCTGGTCATCGTCCCGCGCGAGCCGAGCTCGACCGAGACCTTCGCCATCGTCTGCTCGTCGGGGGCTTCGACCACGGTGACGAAGTCGTACTGGCCCAGCGTCGCGTACTGCGCGATCACCTTCGCCCCGATCTGTTCGACCTCGCGGTTGACCTCGGCGACGCGGCCGGGGTTGTTCTTCAGCGTCCGCACGCCCTCG